>CAMTBF010000170.1 GCA_947068385.1 uncultured Lachnospiraceae bacterium | reverse complement strand
TGACCATTACCTCTGCAGACTGCACAGAGACAGTGGTGAGTCCGCAGAATATCCTGAGAGGTGGCGGTGAGTTCCTGCAGCCTTCCTTCACCGGAGTGAAGGGCGAGGAGGTCAAAGGAAAGATAACCTATACCTATAATAACCAGAATGACTATTCCTACGAGACACTGAAAGCGGAGCTTGCGAAGCTGGCGAAGGATGCCACAGGGGAGATTAGCTATACCTTCCAGCCGGATTCCCCTAATTACAACGGCAAGACCGGCAAGATTTCCTTCACCGTAAAAGACATCATATTCCAGGTAGGCGATGCCCAGGCCACGCCATTCAACGCAGTGACGATCAAGTCCGGCGCGGCATACGGCGACACCTGGTCAGACATCGTGACCATTGCGAACCTCACGGCAGTGGCCGGTATACACACAGACAATGACAGGAACAACTTCAGCCTGGACAAGATTGGCGGTGACATCCCGAATGCAGGATCCCAGTCTTTCAGAGTGCTTTATAACGGAAGCTTAGGCGGAAAGACCTACAAGGATGAAGAGGTCTGCCAGGTCACAGTAAACATAAACCCCCGCATCCTGACCATCGCCGCAGGAACCTACAAGGTCAGCAAGGTCTACGACAAGACCACCTCCGCCGGAACGGCTACAGGCGAGCTGGCCCTGTCCAATGTATTGCCGCAGGACACGAATGATGTAACTGTCACCGCCACCCCCGCCCCCTACACGAACCCCAACGTAGGCGGCCAGAGTACGGTGAAAGTGGACATCGCCCTGAGCGGAACCGCTTCCGCCAACTATAGGCCCAGCAATTCCACCCTGGACGTGCCCTGCGAGATCACGCCCATGCCCATCGCTCCCACCCTGGAGCCCCTGGGCAGCCATGACTATACCGGCAGCCCCATAACGCCCGCGCTTACCGTCAAGAACGGCGATGAGGCGATGGCCGCATCGGACTACGAGGCAGTATGGAGCGACAACGTGAACGCCGGCACCGCAAAGGTGGAAATCAGGCCCAGGAGCGGCGGCAATTACACCTGGAGCACCGCGGTAACACAGACCTTCACCATCAACAAAATAGCATACACAGGGGACAAGGCGAAGCCCGTATCCGTCAGGTTCGGCGGCCAGCTGTCCCTTGACCTGGCCTCCCTGCTTCCGGAGGGCTTCCGGCTGGGCGTGCCCGTAGTGGCGGACGAAGAGCATATTTTTGAAGCCAGCCCCGTGCTCGCCGAGGCCACGCTGTCCGGCAGGCTGGTATACGACAAAGAGAACGTAGGAAAGGCTGCTACAATCGCCATACCGGTGCTGGAGACCAGGAACTACCATGCCTACGAATTCGTAGTCACAGTCACCGTTGCCAACAAGATGGAACAGGTGAACTTCGGATTCAGCAGCTCCGTGCTGAACAAGGCATACGGTGACGGCGCCTTTACGGTGTCCGTGGCGAACGCGGCCCAGGGCAGCAAGGTGACCTTTGCCAGCAGCAACCCTCAGGTGGCCCAGGTGGACGAGGCCGGAAATGTCCGTATCCTGCGGGCAGGGACTGCCGTGATCCAGGCCCAGGCCTCCGAGACGGACGAGTATTTCGGCGCGTCGGCGAGCTGCATCCTGAACGTGGTTCCCAGGGCGCTGGCATGGGATTTGTCAGGGCTGTCCGCGGTGGACAGGGAAGACGCGGTGAACGGTGGCAAAGCCACCCTGTACGGCGAGCTGAAAGTCTCCGGCATCCTGGAAGCCGACGCGGCGGACGTGACGTTCGCATGCCCCGCGTCCATGCTCACCGGCACCTACGCCGCGGTGACCCCGGGCATCCAGAACGTGACGCTGGCCTGGGCGGATCCGGAAAGCCCGGCCCGGCTCCAGGGGAGCAAGGCGGACTGCTATATGCTGCCGGGGACATTGCCCGGATTTACGGGAAGGATCAATGCGGTCAGGAACGACCTGCCCGCTCCGGCGGAATCCACGGCCGATGTCCAGTACAGCCTGACCATGGAGATGGGAGTCTCCCAGGTGCCCCAGGCGCTCCAGGGGATGGAGAACCTGAACACGCCGGCGAAGATCGAGAACCAGATGCGGCTGAACATCCAGAGCCAGGCAGGGGACATCCCTCAGGGGAACACGGAAGTCTATGACGTGACGCTGATGGTGAACGTGGACGGAGCAGGCTGGGTGCAGGCGGGCAAGGACAATTTCCCCGCAAACGGACTGACAGTGACGCTGCCCTATCCCCAGGGCACGGGACGGGACACCAATGACTTCGTGGTATGCCACCTGTTCACGGAGGACATGAACGGACATCGCGCCGGAGAGACGGAGTACCCTGCCGTGGAAAAGACGGCGGAGGGGATTCGGTTCAAGGTATACGGACTGTCGCCGATTTCCATAGGATGGAAGGACGTAGTGAAGACGGACGACACCAAGCCGGGCGCAGGGAATACAGGGAACCCGGGAAGCACCGGCACGAACCAGGCGGCAGCGTCCTCTGTGGTCAGCCCGAAGACCAGTGACGAAAGCCATGTGGAATGGTATCTGTTCTCCATGATCGTATCCGGAGGCATCCTGTGCGGCCTGTTCCTCTGGGACAGAAAGCGGAAAAAGGGATGAATGCCAAAAAAAGTCCTTGCAAATTCCCCCGGGGACGTGTAAGATAAAAATATCCGGAGCTTCCCGGCAGACCGGAAGGGGACGGACAAAAAGTAAAAAAGCGTAAGGAACAAACTGCATGACTGACGGAAGTGGGAGAACCCACAGGGAGTGCAGCCGTGAAAAGAAGCCGACCGTCTGGGCGCCACTCGTTTGGGGTGCCTGGAGGTCGGCTTTTTTGCGGCAGGCAGGGACTCGATTGCCCGCCCCGTGCATCTGCGGGAAATTCCGTCAGGAAGGGGCGCGTGTGGATTCGAAGCATCAAAGGAGGAAAACTATGCTGCAACTGGAACAGGAACTGAAGAACAATGCCTACCCCGGCAGGGGAATCGTCATCGGGCGCTCCGAGGACGGCAAGAAGGCGGCGATCGCCTACTTCATCATGGGCAGGAGCGTGAACAGCCGTAACCGCATCTTCGTCACGGAAGGAGAGGGCATCCGCACCCAGGCCTTCGACCCGGCCAAGCTCACAGACCCCAGCCTGGTCATCTACGCGCCCGTGCGGGTATTCGCCGCCGGGGAGGGACAGGGAAATGACACCATTGTCACAAACGGCGACCAGACGGACACCATTTACCAGGGCCTCTCCAGGGGGCTGACCTTCGAGCAGTCCCTGCGCAGCCGCGAGTTCGAGCCGGACGGGCCCAATTACACCCCCAGGATCTCCGGACTGGTGCACATCCAGGAGGCTGGCTTCGCCTATTTGCTTTCTATTTTAAAGAGCAATGACGGAGATCCTTCCTGCTGCAACAGATATACCTTTAGCTACGACAATCCCGCCGCGGGGGAGGGCCGTTTCATCCACACCTACATGCACGACGGGAATCCCCTGCCCAGCTTCCAGGGAGAGCCGAAGAAAGTAGCCATCCGGGGCGACATCGACAGCTTCGCCGGGATGCTGTGGGAGAGCCTGAACGAGGAGAACAAGGTATCCCTGTTCGTCCGCTTCATCGACATCGCTACAGGACAGTACGAGTCCCGCATCTTAAATAAGAACCAATAGCCGATGGCTGGCAAAAAAGAAGCGGGAAGAACAGCGGGAAGACCAGAGAACAGAGCAGAAGATCAGAGAACAGAAAATCGGGAAAGGAAGACGAAATCATGAATGAAATCCAACTGAAATATGGATGCAACCCCAACCAGAAGCCCTCCAGGATCTATATGGAGGACGGCAGCGACTTGCCCGTCACCGTGCTGAACGGCAGGCCCGGCTACATCAACTTCCTGGACGCCTTCAACGGCTGGCAGCTGGTGAGGGAGCTGAAAGCGGCCACAGGCCTGCCCGCGGCCACCTCCTTCAAGCATGTGTCCCCCGCAGGGGCGGCGGTGGGCCTGCCCCTGGACGAGACATTGGCGAAGATCTACTGGGTGGACGACTTAGGTCCGCTCTCCCCCCTGGCCTGCGCCTACGCCAGGGCCAGGGGCGCCGACAGGATGTCCTCCTTCGGAGACTTCATCGCATTGTCCGATGTCTGCGACAGGGACACGGCCAAGCTGATCAAGCGCGAGGTCTCCGACGGCTGCATCGCCCCCGGCTACACCGAGGAGGCCCTGGCCCTTCTGAAGGCCAAGAAAGGCGGCAGCTACAATGTCATCCAGATCGACCCCTCCTACGTCCCGGCCCCGGTAGAGTGCAAGCAGGTCTACGGCGTCACCTTCGAACAGGGCCGTAACGAACTGGACGTGAACGGGGATCTGCTCTCCAATATCGTCACCGTCAATAAAGAGATTCCCGAGGCGGCGCTGATCGACATGAAGATCGCATTGATCACCCTGAAATACACCCAGTCCAACTCCGTCTGCTACGTTAAAGCCGGCCAGGCCATCGGCATCGGCGCAGGGCAGCAGTCCCGCATCCACTGCACCAGGCTGGCGGGCACCAAGGCGGACAACTGGTTCCTGCGCCAGTCCCCCCAGGTGCTGGGGCTCCAGTTCGTGGACAAGCTGGGCAGGCCCGACCGGGACAATGCCATCGACGTCTACATCGGGGACGAGTGCATGGACGTGCTGGCGGACGGGGCCTGGGAGAAGGTCTTCAAGGTGAAGCCCCCGGTGTTCACCAGGGAGGAGAAGCGGGCGTGGCTGGACCGGATGCAGGATGTCACGCTGGGATCCGACGCCTTCTTCCCCTTCTCCGACAATATCGAGAGGGCCCACAAGAGCGGCGTGAAGTACATCGCCCAGCCCGGCGGCTCCGTCCGGGACGACGCGGTGATCGAGTGCTGCGATAAGTACGGCATCGTCATGGCCTTTACCGGGATCCGGCTGTTCCATCATTGAGCATAAGCAATTTGCTTCAAACAGGGCGGGGCATCCATGGGTGCCCCAAGATTGCAGGACAGATTGGAGCGCGGTATCATGGAGAGCAAATTTAAAAGCGACAAACGGGGAGAGGAGGCGCTGGCCTCCTTCCTGGATACCTATCTGTATTCCGAAATGTTGGAAGACAATATCGTAGTAGATTTCAGGAGGACAGAGGACAAGCAGACCCAGCTGAGCGGCATAGACCTAGTCCTGACCACGGGAAAGCGGGACGTGAGGGTAGACGAGAAGTCCACGCTCCAATACATCAACAAGGACATCCCCACGTTTGCCATGGAAATCTACTACAGGGGCAACACGGGCTGGTTCATGAATGACGGGCTGCAGACGGACGCGTATCTGTTCGTCTGGCCCCGGGCCGCTGTCACGGACCTGAGCGCCATTGCGCCGGAGGATTTCACCCGGTGCGACTGTATGCTGGTATACAAGCAGGTGCTCAGGAAATATGTAAGGAGCTTCCTGCCCGATGAGGATCTGATGCGTGCGGCTCAGGCGCTGGACAGGGAAGGGCTTGACTGGGAGCCTGACAAGTGGGGCAGATACCCTGTGCCGGACAATCCGGATCTGTACCTGACCATATCCAGGCAGCTGCACGAGCGCCCGGTGAACCTGGTGATCAAGAAGCGCATCTTGAAGCGCCTCTGCCGCTTTGAAGTGATCGTGGAAAAGGACAATATCCAGTTTCTCGGGAACCGGACGGCACACAGATAAGACCTATGTCTGCATGGCCAATGCGGACAGGGCGGAAATCCTGGAGCTGTCGGAATCCTGACCATGCGGCTTTTTTCAGGAAAGTTTTTCAGGAATACACTGAATCCTGTTGAAAGATATCGCAAGGATATGATATAATGGGGCACAGTAGGCCCAAATAGTGGCCACGGGCTGGCTGAAGCCCATAAATATCACAGACAGACTTAGGGAAAGGCAAGGACTTCACAGATGAGCGACACAGAATCCAGAAATTTCATAGAGACCATCATCGACAAGGATCTGGCGGAGGGCGTATGCGACACCGTGCACACCCGCTTCCCGCCGGAGCCCAACGGCTACCTCCACATCGGCCATGCCAAGAGCATCCTCTTGAACTACGGCCTGGCCCAGAAGTACCACGGTAAGTTCAACATGCGCTTCGATGACACCAACCCCACCAAGGAGGACATCGAGTTCGTGGAGTCCATCAAGGCGGACATCCAGTGGCTGGGGGCGGACTGGGAGGACAGGCTGTTCTTCGCCTCCGACTATTTCGGCCAGATGTACGAGGCGGCGGTGAAGCTGATCAAGAAGGGCAAGGCCTATGTGTCCGACCTGACCGCGGAGCAGATTCGCGAATACCGGGGAAGCCTCACCGAGCCGGGCAAGGACGACCCCTGCAATACCCGCACCGTGGAGGAGAACCTGCGCCTGTTCCAGGAGATGAAGGACGGGAAGTACGCAGACGGCGAGAAGGTGCTGCGGGCCCGCATCGACATGGCCTCGCCCAACATCAACATGCGCGACCCTGTCATCTACCGCGTGGCGCACATGAGCCATCACAATACCGGAGATGCCTGGTGCATCTATCCCATGTATGATTTCGCCCACCCCATCGAGGACGCCATAGAGGGGATCACCCACTCCATCTGCACATTGGAGTTCGAGGACCACAGGCCCCTCTACGACTGGGTGGTGCGGGAGCTGGAATACCCCCAGCCGCCCAAGCAGATCGAGTTCGCCAAGCTGTACCTGAAGAACGTGGTCACGGGCAAGCGCTATATCAAGAAGCTGGTGCAGGAGAACATCGTAGACGGTTGGGACGACCCCAGGCTGGTGTCCATCGCGGCCCTGCGCAGGAGAGGCTTCACGCCGGAGTCCATCAAGATGTTCGTGGATCTCTGCGGCGTGTCCAAGGCCCAGTCCATCGCGGACTACGCGATGCTGGAGTACTGCATCCGGGAGGACCTGAAGGCGAAGGCGCCCCGGCTGATGGCAGTCCTGGATCCGGTGAAGCTGGTCATCGACAACTATCCCGAAGGGGAGACAGAGCAGCTCACCGTGGGGAACAACCCTGAGAACGAGGCCCTGGGCAGCAGGGAAGTGCCCTTTGGCAGGGAGCTGTATATCGAACGCGAGGACTTCATGGAGGAGCCGCCCAAGAAGTATTTCCGCATGTTCCCGGGCAATGAGGTGCGCCTGATGAACGCCTATTTCGTGAAATGCACCGGCTGCGTCAAGGACGAGGACGGCAGAGTGACAGAGGTGCACTGCACCTACGACCCGGCCTCCAGGGGCGGCAACAGCCCGGACGGCCGGAAGGTGAAGGGCACCATCCACTGGGTGGCAGCGGACACGGCGGTGTCCGCCCAGGTCAGGCTGTACGAGAATATCATCGATGAGGAGAAGGGCGTGTACAATGAGGACGGGAGCCTGAACCTGAACCCC
>CAMTBF010000169.1 GCA_947068385.1 uncultured Lachnospiraceae bacterium | reverse complement strand
CCCAGCCACAGGGTGATGCTGTGGATGCCCCGCTCCGGATAGGGATCCGGGCTGGTGGAGCTGTTGATCAGGGTCAGTCCCAGCTGCCGCTTTGCCGCCCTGTAGCCGTATTTGCTGTCGCTGACCAGGATCGCGCAGGGGTCTGCCTCCCGCCTGGCCAGGCCGTACTGCAGGCCCGGCACGTCGTTGTTCAGGGCGCTCCTGCGGATGACGCCCGCGGGGATGTCGTACTGGTAGTCCACCGGCTCATAGGCCAGGGGGATGCGGTAGTCCAGCACGGGGATGACGTCGCTTCCGGCCTGGTTCCAGTCCACCCTCACGTCCATCCGCACCGCCGTCTGGTGCTTATCCAGGCTGTAGACCGCCTCTATCCTGGAATCCGCCGCCTTCCAGGTCACCTTCACGCTTCCGCGCAGAGGGCCCTGCGCCCCGTCGTCCACCCGCTCTATGCGCATGCAGCGGTCCACGGGGGTCTGGCGGATATATCTGCCGATGTTCCAGGCGCTGGAGGTGGCTGTCTCCGTCTCGATGTAGGTAAAGCCTGCGCCCTCCCCCTGTCCTACCAGCTCCAGGCCGGTGTCCTTGTGGCGCAGGGAGACCACGCGGCCGGAGACCGCCGAAATGGTCACGGCTATCCGTTCGTTTTCCAATGTATAATCGTCATACATCCTGGCCACATGCTCCCGCTCCTGGAGATAGACAGGATAGGCCTCCGGCTCCTTCTCGGAGAGCACCACCGTGGTGTACCCCAGGGCCGGGACCGTCACGTCCACCAGGACGCGGATGTATTTATGATCCCAGTACTGCTGCATCTGCTTATCCACCAGCTGGAAGCCCAGCTCCTTCCCCCGGCTGTCCGTCACATGGATCCGGCGCATGTCCCCGGTCCAGTCCCAGACGGTGAGCTCCGCCACCTGGCTGCGCTCCCAGGCCAGGGTGTTGAAGACATGGTAGATTCTGGTGCGCCCGCTGCCCCGCTCGGTGCTGGGCACGCCCACGAAGTTCTCAATCCCGTAGCCCGCCCCGGCGCCCTCGGACTGGCTGTAATAGGGATCCACGTCCACCCTGATGGAGGAGGTGTCTATCCTGCGGGCGATTGCAGCGCAGGCATTCTGAATCTGGGTGTTGGCCGTGGCCATGGAGGTCTGGAACAGGCCCATGGCATGCTCCCTGGAATCCTGCACGCAGGAGCCGGTGAGGATGTCGTGGAAATGGGTGAACAGCACGTCCCGCCAGGCGTCCTCCATCTTCTCTTTCGCGAATCTAAAGCCTGTGAGCTTTCCCGCCAGGGCGGACATGGCCTCCGCGTCCAGCAGGGCCGCCTCCAGGCGGCGGTTCCCCCTCTTGATCCTGCTCTGGGTGGTATAGCAGCCGGGGGCGAAATAGTTCAGCTCCCTGTCCACCACGGGCAGCTTCTCCCACACGCTCTCCGCCTCCCGGAAGAATTCCCGGAAGGTGCCGAACACGACCTTCGGGTAGATGGGCCACTCCATCATCTCCAGGGCACGCTCCACGTCCCTTCTGGTGGGGCCGCCGCCATGGTCTCCCACGCCGTAGACCCCCAGGCCCGTGCGCAGCCCCATACACCGCCTGCTGATCTCCGGAAGCCCTGCCGCCATGTGTGGGGTCACCGCGCCGTTGTACCAGTTGGGCTCCCTGTAGGTCAGGACTTCCCTGCCGGAGGGGGCCTTGTAGCGGTAGAGAATCTCCTTCCCGCCGTTCCCCCGGCAGTGGTAGTAATATTTCACCTCGCCGAAGCGGTCGATCTCCGGCACGTTGGCGCTGTGGCCGAAGGTATCCGGGGAGAAGTCCACCTCCAGATCCCTTGCGCCCCACACCTTTTCCATGTACTCCTTCGTGTACTGGATGTGGCGCAGCAGGGACTCTCCGGTGGGCATGTTCTTGTCCGTCTCTACCCAGGCGGAGGCGGTGACTTCCCAGCGCCCCTGCGCGATCCTGGCCTTGATCTCCTCCATGAGCTCCGGATCGTACTCCTCCACGATTTTGTACACCGCGCCCTGGGACTGGGAGTACTTGAACTCCGGGTACTGATCCATGATGTTCAGGATGGAGCGGAAGGTGGCCAGGGTCACCGCCACGGTCTCGTTGAAGCTCCACATCCAGTTCATGTCGATGTGGGCATGGGCCGCTAGGATGAACTTGTAGCTTTTGGCCTCCTCCGCCATGGGCATCAGGATCCCCTCCGCCGCTTCGCAGTCCTGATTGGTCAGGACGCCCTGGGCGCCCATCCTCTCCAGCAGGAAATCCAGCGCCTGCTCCAGGACAGGGTCAAAGCGGCCTTCTTCCCCCTCCGAAAGATGCAGGGCGAACTCCAGCTCGCTGATGATCCTGTTGTTGGCCTTGTTGGGGCGCGTGACATACGCCTGCTCTTCCTTGGGCATGCCGAAGGTATCCTCATACCCTGTCTTCTCCCGGTTCCCGCCGATGGATGTCTTTAGCTTTATGAATTTTTCAACAATCCCTGCCATAGCAACCTCCTTTGCTTCATTTTGTATTGTTTGCTATAATGTTTTTGGTTTATTATAGCATATTCATGTTCCTTTTCAAGCCTTTTTGTGGTATTTATACATTTTTTCTGTTTTCTGTTCAAATTTACTATAATTATATATTGGTTTCAGTGCAGAACAGACATAGCAAATATGTCATAGATGTCATCATGGATTTCCTGGATTCCCCTCTTCTGCGATTTCAGCTTTTTGTCCTGTTCCTGTACTGCAGCGGCGTACAGCCGTAAGTCCCCCGGAACTGCCTGTCGAACAGGGAGGCCTCCTTGAAGCCGCAGGACAGCGCCACCTCCGTCACGGGAAGCTTGGTCTCCTCCAGCATCCCCGCCGCCATGCGCAGGCGGAAGGCCGTCAGGTACCGCTTGGGGGATTCCCCCACCTGCTGCCTGAAGATGCGGTACAGGTACGTGCGGTCTATCCCCACCGTCCGGGCAATCTCCGCCACGCCGATCTCATAGCCGAAGTTGTTGTGGATGAAGTCCAGGGCACGGTTCACATAGTCCTGGGCCACCGTCCCCCCGGCGGGCTGCTTCGGCATCATATAGGACAATGCCAGGTAGAGCCTGCCCAGCAGCATATAGCTGTTCACGTCTCCGTGGCCGAAAGAATCCACCAGCTGCATCATCTCCCTGCGCAGCCGCCCGCCGCTCCTGTCCCGGTAGATGGGCGTCTCTTTCCCCAGGCCGCATTCCCGCAGGATGCCCGCCGCCGACCTGCCCCCGAAGCCGATCCAGCAGTATTCCCAGGGATCCTCCTGGTCTGCCTGGTAGCAGGTGGACTCCCCCGGCAGAATCAGGAAGCCCTGCCCCGGGCCTATCTCGTACCGCTCTCCCGCCCTGTCGTAATGCCCCTTGCCCGACAGGACCAGGTGGAACAGGAAATGGGGGCGCACCGCGGGCCCGAAGGAATGCCCCGGCCTGCACTTCTCCCAGCCGCAGAAGTAGAATGCCAGCGCATCGCCGGACTTTATTTCCTGGTAATATTCTTTCAGCTCTGCCATAGATGTCCTCCTGTCTCCGGTGGGCTGCCGCTTTTTGGCGTTGCTTCCCGTCGTCTGCTGCTCGTCCACCTGCCGCTTTTTAGCACTGCTGCCCGGTCGGCTGCCGCCTTTTGGCGCTGCTTCCCCGCCGTTCCGTACCCAAGCCCTCATGTCTGCACGATTCCCTTCCAGTATAGCCCGCCCCGTCCCCGATTGCAATCTCTTTCGCAAAGCGCATGCAACATTTATACAATTTCTCGAAACATAATCCCTATCGCGTTTCCTCAAAAGGCGATATGATATCAGGTATAATGAAAAATTTTTACGAATAGCCGCCCCGCCGCGGCGAAAGGAGCGAAAAATGCCTAAAATCACATTCATGGGAGCTGGCAGCACCGTGTTTGCCAGGAACGTGCTGGGGGACTGCATGTGCACGCCCGCCCTGCGAGACAGCGACATCGCGCTTTACGACATCGACCCCAAGCGCCTGGAGGAGTCGGAGATCATCCTGAGCGCAATCAACAAAAACACCAACGAGGGCCGCGCCACGATCCGCACCTACCTGGGCGTGGAGAACCGCAAGGAGGCCCTGCGGGGGGCGGACTTCGTGGTGGACGCCATCCAGGTAGGCCTCTATGAGCCCTGCACGGTCACGGACTTCGAGATTCCCAAGAAGTACGGCCTGCGCCAGACCATCGGCGACACCCTGGGGATAGGCGGCATCATGCGGGCCCTGCGCACCATCCCTGTGCTGCGGGACTTCGCGGAGGATATGGAGGAGGTGTGCCCGAACGCCTTGTTCCTCAATTACACCAATCCCATGGCCATGCTCTCCGGCTATATGCAACGCTACACCAATATCAAGACCGTAGGCCTCTGCCACAGCGTCCAGGTCTGCTCCGAAGGGCTCCTGAAGGGCCTGGGCATGGAGGACAAGCTGGAGGGCCGAAAGGAGCTCATCGCGGGCATCAACCATATGGCGTGGCTGCTGGAGATCTACGACAAGGACGGCAACGACCTGTATCCGGAAATCAAGAGGCGCGCCGCGGAGAAGAACAGCACGGAGAAGCACACGGACATGGTTCGCTATGAGTACATACGGCGTCTGGGATACTACTGCACGGAATCCAGTGAGCACAACGCGGAGTACAATCCCTGGTTCATCAAGAGCCGCTGCCCGGAGCTGATTGACAAATTCAACATCCCTCTGGACGAGTATCCCCGCCGCTGCGTGAACCAGATCGCGGGCTGGGAGAAGGAGAAGAACGACATCCTGGCCGACGGCAAGGTCACCCATGACCGCACCAGGGAGTACGCCTCCTACATCATGGAGGCCGTGGTCACCGGCGTTCCCTACAAGATCGGCGGCAACGTGCTCAACGAGGGGCTGATCTCCAACCTGCCCGCGGACGCCTGCGTGGAGGTGCCCTGCCTGATCGATAATATGGGCGTGCATCCCTGCAAGGTGGGCCGCCTGCCGGTGCAGCTGGCCGCTATGAACATGACGAACATCAATACCCAGCTGATGACCATCGAGGCCGCCGTCACCAAGAAGCGGGAAGCCATCTACCAGGCCGCCATGCTGGATCCCCACACCGCGGCGGAGCTTTCCCTGGACGAGATTGTGGCGATGTGCGATGATTTGATTGAGGCGCATGGGGATTATATGAAGGAGTATAAGTAAGAGGCGAAAGCCGATGGGCACAGCTTAACGCGTTGCTCCTGTGAAAGGCTTTGCTATGACGCGACGGGCGGGAGAATCAACTCCCGCCCGTCATCTTTGCGCGGATACTTACGCGCAGACAACACGCTACCGCCATTGAGGCTTATCAAACTCCGGGCGCGGATACTTGCGTGCAGACAACACGCTACCACCATTGAGGCTTATCAGCACCTCACGAGCTCCGGCCGCGGATACTTGCATGCAGACAACACGCTACCGCCATTAGGGCTTATCAGCACCTCGCGAGCTCCAGGCGCGGATACCTACGCGCAGACAGCAGACTGCCCTGCGGCCTAAGACTTCGTGCTTATTTCAGCAGTTCTTCACTGACCTTTTCCAGCGTATCCCGGATGGCGATGTGCTGGGGACAGGCCTGCTCGCATCTGCCGCATTTTACGCACTGGTCGGCGCTCTTTAAGCCATGGCTGCCCACCAGCCATCCCTCCTGGCCCTTGGCCATGCCCTTATCGCCATAAAGCGTCAGATAGTTCATGGCGGTAAAGGAGCCGGAGATGCCGATGTTCATGGGGCATACCTTGGCGCAGTAGTTGCAGGAGGTGCAGGGAATCAGCGGAATCTTCGCAAGCTCCTCCCTGGCCCGCTCTATGACCTGGCGCTGGCTGTCCGTGAAGCCGGTAAAGCCTTTCATATAGGACAGATTGTCCCGCATCTGCTCCACATTGCTCATGCCGGAGAGCACCGTGATCACGCCCTCCAGGTCAGCGGCAAAGCGCACGGCCCAGGATGCCACGGAGCTGTCCGGCTCCGCCTCCTTCAGCACCCGCACCACGGAGTCAGGTGGCGTGGCCAGCATCCCGCCCTTCACAGGCTCCATGACGATGATGGGCTTGCCGTACCTCCTGGCTACCTCCACGCAGCGCCTGGACTGCACCTGGGGGTTCTCCCAGTCCGCGTAGTTGACCTGGAGCTGGACGAACTCCATCTCCGGGTGGGCCTTCAGGATCTCCTCCAGCTCCTCCGGGGTGGAGTGGAAGGAAAAGCCTATGTGCCTTACCAGCCCTGCCCGCTTCTTCTCCTGAACCCAGTTCCACATGTCGAAGTCGTCGAAGTAATGGGAACGGGCCTCCCCCAGGTTATGTAACAGATAGAAGTCGAAATATCCCGCTCCGGTCTGTGCCAGGGATGTGTCGAACTGGGCGTAGGCCTCCTCCTTCGTCTTGCAGTTGATCCAGGCGGCGTTCTTCGTGGCCAGCTGGTAGCGCTCTCTTGGGTAGCGCTCCACCAGGGCCTGGCGGATGGCATCCTCGCTGCCGGCGTAGGCCCAGGCCGTATCGAAGTATGTAAAGCCCGCCTCCAGGAAGAGGTCTACCATCTCCTTCACCTGCTCCACATCGATCGCGCCGTCCTTCTGGGGCAGCCGCATGAGCCCGAAGCCCAGCTTCCCTATTTCCTCACCTAAATATCCCATATTCCTCTCTCCTTTTCCCGGCAGATTTGAAGATTGCGTCCTGCCTGTTTTTGTACTATAATCAGTATAACAGCCTCGAGTAACTCGAAGTCAAGATGTTTTTCCAGGTTTTTACGGTTTGGAGAAGGTTTTAAGGAGGTTCCTATGTACATGACCATGAAGCAGTTCGCGGAGATGTTCCATACTACAGAGCACACTCTGCGCTATTACACGGATATCGGCCTGCTGCCCTGCCAGAGGGACGACGGCAACCGGCGCGTCTTCGATGAGGAATCCGTCCGCTGGATGCAGGGAATCAGCTGCCTGAAGCGCTGCGGCGCTTCCCTGAAGGACATCCAGGAGTACTGCCGCCTGTGCCGCCTGGAGGAATCCCGGGAGAACCTGGAGGCCCGGTACCGGATCATCCTAGCGAACCGGGAGCAGGTGCGCAGGAAGGCTGCGGAAGCTAATGCCGCCGCTGCCTATATGGACGAAAAGGTCAGGCACTATGAGGAGATTCTGGCCGGGCTCATCCCGGACGACACCAATCCCGGGAGCTGGGCCGGAGGTTGATTTCTTTTGCTTGTAAACGCGCAAGGGTATATGGTATAATGACCTTATTCATGGCAGGAAACGCCGAATGGCATAATTACCATGTGCGGCCTGTGCACATGGTATAATGTTGACTCAAGAAAGTGACTCAGAAAAGAACTGGTGTGGGGAAATGTATTTGCCTGCCAGTTCCATCCGGAAAAAAGCAGCTCCATG
>CAMTBF010000168.1 GCA_947068385.1 uncultured Lachnospiraceae bacterium | reverse complement strand
ATTTTAATCCCTCCTTGATAAACCTTTTGTTGTGTGCTACGATTTGAAACAAACGTAACAGCAACATAAGTGTAACAGCAAGATATAACCATGTCAATGGGGGCAGTAAAAATGGAACAAAAACCGAAAAATGTATCACCGTTCAGCAACGAGAGCCGCAACGCTTATGTGGTGGAGCATCTTACCGGCTCTATTTGTTTGCAGACAATTCTTATCGGTACCGGAATTAAATTTACAAATTGGTTACAGCAATCTGGCCCCGTTTATGGCAGAATAGAGATGGAGGGCAGATTATGGACGCGAAGATTTTGGTGATAGAAGACGAAGAAGCCATCAATGATTGTATATGCATGAGCCTGCGGGCCACGGGATACGAGGTGTCCTCTTTTCTGGACGGTGACGAGGCCAGCGCCTCGCTGGAGAACCGTCACGATTACAACTGCGCCGTAGTGGATATCATGCTGCCTGGAAAAGACGGCTTCGAACTGCTGCCGGAGCTGGGGAGCTATGACATCCCGGTCATCTTCCTGACGGCCAGAGGGGAGCTGCAGGATAAGGTGAGGGGGCTGACGGGAGGGGCGGAGGACTATATGGTGAAGCCTTTTGAGATGCTGGAACTGCTGGTGCGCATCGACAAGATATTGAAGCGCAGAGGGACCCTGCAGGCAGAGATCGCCATTGGCGACGTGGTGATTGACAGGGAGAGGAGAGTGGTGACGAAAGCGGGGCAGGAGGTTCCTTTAAAGCCCATGGAGTTCGACTGCCTGATGATGCTGGTGCGCAACCGGAACAAGGCCCTGACCAGAAGCCAGCTGCTGGGCGCCCTCTGGGGGATGGAGTTCGAGGGGGAGACCAGGACGGTGGACGCCCATATAAGCCGTATCCGCAGGAAGCTGGGATTCGAGGATGTGATTAAGACCATACCCAGAATCGGGTATCGGCTGGAAATGTGAACGGGGGAAGAGGGATGAGGCTGTTTCGGAGGATATGCATATGGCTGTTTGTCGGGATGACAGGGCTGGCCCTGGGCATCCTTTTCTTTCTGCTCTCTGCGACGCTTTCACAGAGCATAAAGGATGCGGCGCTTTATGGGAAAAGGGAGATTGCTGCCAATGTGTCTGCCGTCCGTGAGAAGGTGCAGAGCGGGGAGCCTGGGGGAACGGCCGTCAGGGATGTGGTCATCCTCCATGAGTTCCGGCAGGTGTTCGGGACGGACAGCGTGCTGTGGAAAGAGGGGGAGGAAATCCGCAATGGCTCCCCTTACGAATTTGACAGGGAGGAGCTGGGCAGGCGGCTCAGGGAGGAGGGCCTCCGCGCCGGGGAGGTTTACGTAAGCGGAGTCCAGCGGGTGGAGGAGCGGTTCCTGCTGGTGTTCTATCAGGAGGGGGCTCCGCTGGGGGCGGAGGGGTACAGCCTTGCGGCGTACCGGGATGTGACGGATATTTACGCAAGGGCCCGGAGGCTGTTTCTTGCGGGGCTGGGATTTGGCGCGGTCCTGTTCTGCGGGGTGGGGGCTGCGCTCTACTGGGGCGTCCGGCGGACACTGGCACCGCTGGAGGAACTGAGGCGGGCATCAGGCAGGATGGCGGAGGGGGAGTATGGCAGTGCGATTCCCGTGACAGGCGGGGATGAGATAGGGGAGGTGACGGAGAGCTTCAACCGGATGGCGGAGAAAATCAGGGAGCACATGGAGTCTCTGGAGGAGGTCAACGAAAGGCAGAGGCAGCTTCTGGGCGGCCTGTCCCATGAAATGAAGACGCCCATGACGGCAATCATCGGGAACGCGGAGGCGCTGCTTACCTTACGGCTGGGAGACGGGGAGCGGGAGAAAGCCCTTTTCCATATTTTGCATGAAGCCAGGCGGCTGGCCAGGCTTTCGGAGAAGATGATGGAATTTTCCAGGCTTTATGAGAATCTGGATTCTGTGATCGTGATGAAGGGGCAGAGGATAGGAAAGGTGTTGGAGCAGATGGAGGCGCTGACGGCATTCCGCCTGGCGGAAAAGCGGATCTGCCTGAAAGCGGCCTGTGTGCCGGATGGATTGGAGAAAAGGGCGGATGAGGATCTGCTGCTTTCGCTTTTGTGGAATCTTGTGGAAAACGCCTATAAGGCCTCGGAGCCGGGAGGGAGCATAGAGGTGCTGGCAGAGGAGGGGAAACTGCTGGTGCGGGACTTCGGAAAGGGGATACCGCCGGAGGAGATATGCCGCGTGACGGAGGCTTTTTATATGGTGGACAAATCCCGGTCGCGAAAGGCCGGGGGCGTGGGCCTTGGGCTTGCCCTGTGCAGCCGGATCGCGGAAATCCACGGGTGGAGCCTGCGGATCGAGAGCAGGGTGGGGGAGGGGACGCAGGTCAGTGTCCTTTGGTAGTGGGGCGGCGCTGGTTACAATATGGTTACGGTTTGGGTAAGATTCGGCATAGGGAGTGGTGTAGAATGTTATGGAAAGAGGGCATCCTGCGGAAGAAAAGAATTTCACAGGAGAGCATTCCGAAGAAGCTGTTTTTTTCACAGGCAGGAAAAGGAGAGGAAATGCGATGAAGAGAAGGATAGCGGCAGCCATGAGCCTGTTTATGGGCATCGCCATGCTGGCGGGCTGTGCGAAGACACCGGAGAATCCCATTGTCAGGCCAAAAGGGGAGAACGCCATGGAGCAGTATAAGGAGGCGGAAAATCCGGCCACGCCGGATGCAGGGGAGGAGCCTGGGCAGGCTGTCCCGGGAATCCCCCTCAGGGCAAGGCTGGACGCACCGGAACATTATGAAAGCCAGGTATCGGATGCCACAGGGAAGCTGAACGTGTATACCGACGCGGAGGTGGAGGTTCCGGAGGTGGAAAAGGCGCCGGCCATTTATGTGACCCGGCATGATTCCGGGCAGGAGGACATTGACGCGGTGACAGAGGCGCTGTTCGGCAGCGCGGATGTGTACGATGCCCGGGGGTATATGCAGAGGACGAAGGAGGAGTGGCTGGCGGTACTGGAGGAGCTGAAAGGCTACGAGGCTGTAGGCAATCTGGACCCAAAGGGACTGGGGACGGATCCGGAGGGCAATTATGTGTACGACCTGCAGGGGGAGATAGAGCAGGCGCAGCGGGCGTATGAGACAGCGCCGGAAAGCCGGGAGCTGTCGAAGCTGGACACACCCTATGTGTTCCAGGAGGAGCTCATGGATCCATGGATGCCGGAGTTGGGAAGCATCCGCAAGGTATACGGATTCGTCAGGGCGGCGGACGGCGGCAGCTATAGATATGATTTGACCAGGAGGAACAATGACTCCCTCAGCTTCTGGGCGAGAAAGGTCAGGGGGGACGGGGAGCTGGCGGAGTGGCCCTACGGTCAGTGGTCGGAATATGACTCCATGAAACTGCTCTATTCCTGGGTGCCTGAGAGAAGCTCGCTGGATATGGGCATCACGGAGGAGGCGGCCAGAGGGCTGGCTGACGAAAAGGCGACGGCCCTGGGCCTGGCTGGCATGGAGGAGGCCTCCTGCAGAATCGTCCTGGGGCTGCGGAACGGCTACAGCGGCAGGCCCTGGGAGGAGGATGTGACAGATGTGGGGTATGCGTTCCATTACACCAGGAAGCTGGAGGGGATTCCCATAACCTATACAGTGATACCCGGAGGAGGGAAAGAGGGCGGAATGGCCAGCGAGACGGTTCCCTGGGGCTATGAGTCGCTGGACATCTATGTGACAGGGGACGGGGTTGCGGAGATCAGCTTTGGGAATCGGTATGACATCGGGGAGAACAAGGTGGAGAATCTGGAGCTTTTGCCTTTTTCGGACATTATGGCGATTTATGAGAAGATGATGCTCATCCAGAACGCAGACGTGCTGACGGACAAGAGTGCGGCAGGGGAGGATGTAGGGGAGCCCTTGCAGGCGAAGAACATTTATGTGGACAGGATTGTGTTCGGGTATACCAGGATTTATGACCCACAGTCAGATAACCAGGCAGGGCTTCTGGTTCCGGTGTGGGATTTCTTCGGAACCTATGAGATGTCCTATGACGGGGAGGAGATGTCTTCCGTAAATGACGTGGATAAGAGCTTTCTGACCATCAATGCGGTGGATGGGACTCTTATTGACCGGTGGTTAGGTTATTAGTATAAAAGGGCATTCTTCCGGGTTGACGCCGGATTAGTGTGACGAGGCCGGGCGGTGTGCAGAGGAGGTTGGGCGGTGCGGCAGGTATTGGCGGTGGTGCGGTTTAATTTCAGGGGTTTTTTGAAAAATCCGAAAGTGATTCTGACTGCTTTTCTGGGAATTGTGCTTTGCTATCTTTTGAGCGAGCGGATTATGGTGGTGATTGAGGGATATGGGACGCCTGTGCAGGTTGCGGAGCCGTTTCTGTGGACGTTTGGGGACGGGGCTTCCGTTCTGCTGAGCTCCATTCTGCTGATGCTGCTTTTTTCGGATCTGCCGCAGATGGGCAGCGTTACGCCGTATTATTTATATCGGACTACCAAACGCAGATGGCTTTTGGGGCAGATGCTGTATGTGGTCTGCGTAGTCGCTCTGTACACGGGATTTCTATTCCTGGTGACAGCGGCGCTCTGCATGAAAAATAGCTATGGGGGGAACCGGTGGAGCGACACGGCGGCCATGCTGGCTTACTCGAAGCTGGGGGAGGATCTGTGCGTGCCATCCACGGTAAAGGTCATGGAAGGTACTACGCCCTATGGCTGCATGCTGGGAGTGTTGGGCCTTTTATTCTTCTATAGCCTGTGCCTCAGCTTCCTGATTCTGGCCGGGAACCTGCTGTGTGGGGGAAGGCGGGGGATGATTGGAGGGCTGTTCTTTGGCCTGTGGGGATTCCTTTTGGATGCCAGGGTGCTGGCGAAATTGTTTCGTATCAGTACACATGAGATGTACAGGGTGAACCTCCTGGTGGGGTGGGTCAGCCCCTTAAGCCATGTGACCTATGGCAAGCACGATTTTGGATATGACAAAATGCCTACAATCGGACAGTCGTATCTGTTTTTCCTGATTCTGCTGCTGCTTCTCCTTGGCGTCTCCCTGAGGGCTCTGAGGCGGTTCAGCTTTCGGTTCCTGGGAGAGGAGGGCTGACGTAAAGCATGATATGTGAGATGAGGAGGATGCTCACGGGCAGAGGACTGTGGACAGCCGTGGCGCTTGCGGTGGCTGCCATACTGTCCGGAACGGGCTGGTCGGTGGGCGCCGGGAGCCTTGAGCCAGGGCATTTTTTGAGGCTGGTACAGGACGCGCTCTGCGGGAGAAATGTGTATTTCATGATGCCGGTGGCGGCGATCCTGCCCTGGAGCGATTCCATATTGCAGGAGCGAAAGGGGGGATTCCTGAAATCCGTTCTCCCCAGGGGCACCAGGCTGGGATATGCGCAGAACAAGGTTCTGGCCGTGGCATTGGGCAGTTTTCTGGCGTGGATTGTGGCGGGGATGGCCGTATTGTTTCTTTATTTCGTTCTTTTCTTTCCCAGGGAATTTTCCCAGTGGGAGCTTGCCCGGCGGGAACTTGCTCAGTGGGAGCTTTCCCAATGGGAAAGGGGAGGGGCGGTTTCTCCGTCCATGGTACGTGGGATGGCGGCGGTGCTGCTGCGCTGCGGACTGCTGGCCGGGATATTGGGAACTTTGGGAGGGATATGCGCGGTTTTGAGCGAATCCTCCTATCTGGGGTTCGGAATCCCTTTTGTGGGCTATTATTTCTGCATCATCCTGCGGGAGCGGTATTTCCCAGACGCGGTCTGGCTTTATCCCCCTGCCTGGATTTCCGGGGATGCCGGATATTTTTTGCTCCTGTTCCTTGTAACGTCCATGGAGCTGCACGGATATATCCTTTATGGAAAGCTGGAGGAATTATAGGCGGCGTGCGGGCATTCAGGAAGAATCTGCAAATGGCAGTGGGGCTCCACTGGTTCATAGATTTTGTCAGGTTTGCCGCCGGTTTTTAGGAGGGACGCTTATGCACGGAAAAAAGCCCTGCGTGGAAATCAGCCATGTGACGAAACGCTTCGGGGAGGATTTGGTGCTGAAAGAGGTGAACCTGGCCCTGGCCTGGGGCAGGGTATACGGAATCGTGGGAAACAACGGTTCTGGCAAGACTGTGCTGATGAAATGCATCTGCGGATTCATGCCCGCCACCACAGGGACAATCAGGGTATTCGGAAAGCAGGTGGGAAAGGATGTGGACTTCCCGGAAAGCCTGGGGGTCATCATTGAGGCACCGGGCTTTCTGACGAACCTGACGGGCAGCAGGAACCTTGAGATACTGGCCGACATGAGGAGACAGATTACGAAAGCGGATGTGCGGATAGCCATGAGGAAAGTGGGGCTGGACCCGGACATGAGGAAGCCCGTGGCGAAATATTCCCTGGGAATGCGCCAGAGGCTGGGAATCGCCCAGGCAATCATGGAAGACCCGCAGCTCCTGGTTCTGGACGAGCCCTTTAACGGCCTGGACAAGAACGGGGTGGCGGAAATCAGGAAGATATTGCTGGAGCTGAAAGCAGAGGGAAAGACCATACTGCTTGCCAGCCATAATGAAGAGGATATCCGGATTCTCTGCGATGAGGTCTACGAGATGGATGGCGGGGTGATGCGGAGGATGAGGTGAGATGGAATGAGAGATAGAGGTTTTAGAAGAATATATATCGGTTTGATGATATTTTTATTGTGTTTTTCTGGAGATACAAGGTTTATGATGAGTACGGTGGCGATAGAGGTGGGAGCGGCGGAAATCACGCAAGAGCCAGAACGCTCAGAAGAGCCGAAAGCCATGGAGGAACGGGAAACAATGGAGACACCAGAAGCCACAGACGAATCGGAAACCGGGAAAGGGCCAGAGCCTACAGACGAATCGGAACCCACCCAAAAGCCCGAAACGACAAGAGGGCCGGCCCCCACGGACGCCCCGGATCCTACCCAAAGTCCCGAAACGACACAAGAACCTGAAACCACGGACGCCCCGGACTCCGCTCAAAAACCCGAGACAACACAACAACCAGAAGCCACAAAAGAACCGGAACCCACATTCACTCCCGGTTCCACCCCAAAACCCGAACCCACCGAGCCGCCGCAAGCCACAAAAGAACCGCAAGAATCCCCTCCCCCCATGGAACCGGAAGAAATAACCCACAAACCCAAAATAATCCTGACCTCCTGCGACATAAACGGAAAGCAGATAAACGCAGGAGCGGAAGAGCCGCTGAACGCCGCCTTTCAGAACTGCAGCGCCGACACCTACATATACAACCTCAAAATATCCGTCTCAGCCGAACCCTCCGGCATCCAGCTGGAAAATTATTCCTTTTACTACGGGGAGATTGCCCCGGGCGAATCCGTCCCATTATGCACAGTGGTCAAAACGCTGTCCCAAATGGAGGGAACAGCCGCATACATACACTTCGACCTGGAATACGAGGATGAAAAGGGAAACACCGTGTCCGCC
>CAMTBF010000167.1 GCA_947068385.1 uncultured Lachnospiraceae bacterium | reverse complement strand
GGCGATTCCCCCTATCAGGAGATTGCGTCAAAAGAAAAGCTGCTGGAGGTATTGTAGGAGTCATAGGTCTTCAGCGCGATGCGGTATTTTTCGCTGCTCCGGTTGAATTCTATGATCCGCTTCTCCATGTCGCCGCCCACATAAGAGCCAGCCAGCACCAGCACGGCCTTGTCGGGAATGTCCTTCGGATCCACGTAGGTGAACAGGCCGGCCTTCATGCCCTCCCCGTAGTCCTCATAATATATGCCCAGGAAGGAATTCCCGTCAAGCTCCACCACATTGGCGAAATTGCTCACGAACAGATCGGAATTGACAAAGTTCATCTTCTGGACCATGTTCTCGTCCCCTATCTTGTAGGTGTAGATGCCGTCGCCGCTGCTGCATATCAGGTCGGAGTCGATCCCCACGTTCACATTGCCAAATCCCGTGTACGCAAAGTTGGCCGGCATGGGGGTAGCCTGCCCCAAAGTATCCGTGGCAGGGTCGTAGGTGGCGATGAACTCCTTTGAGTAGTCGTTCTCATCGTAATATATCGCAAGGAAGGTGCCGTCCCCCTTGTCAACGATGCGGTCGAAATTGTTGAACACCTTGCCCGTATCCTCGGACAGGGGCTCCCTGCTGCCCAGATTGCCCTGGGCGTCCACGGTCATCCTGTAGGACTTGTCGCCGGAGAGGATCACGGTGACGGTGCCGTCCGCCGCCACGGCCATGGTGTTGACATACAGGTATTCCTCCTCTGACTCCAGCCCTTCCAGCTCCTTCTCCCACTGGTAGCTTCCGTCCGTGTTCCAGCTGGCGACATAATATTTCTGGTTGTAGACCTCGTTGGCATAATCGCTGTAGGAATAGTACCGGATGGCGTATATCTTGCCGTCGCCGCCGAAGCTGAAGTTGTTGTAGCTGGAATTCTCCCAGATGTCCTGGGGCACATAATCCGGCTCCGCGACACCAAACCCATCGTCCAGCATGTCTCCCTCGGCCTCTCCTTCCGGTTCTGCCGCAGCATCGTCCTCGCCTTCGCTATCCGGTTCCGTCGCAGCATCGTCCCCGCCCTCGCTATCCGGTTCCGCCGCAGCATCGTCCCCGCCCTCGCTATCCGGTTCCGCCGCAGGGTCGCCTTCGCCCCCGGCAGGATCCTCGGCCCCGGCATCCTCGCCGCCTTCCGGCTCCGCTGCCCTACCTTCTTCCCCGGCATCCTCGCCCGCAGGCTCCTCTTCGGTGCGGGGCATCGGCCGTCCGCCGGAGCTTATCCCTCCCCCGGCACCAGTGCCGGCCTGGGGCTCCCATTCGGGAATGTCCAGGTTCTTCATCTGGATATCGGAGCCGTCGTCCTTTATGGACATCACCCTGATGTCCGTTACGGGATTCTCATTGAACTTCTCGTCATTCCAATGGTACACCTGCATCAGCAGCCGGACCTCCCCGTCCTGATGGGAGGATGCGAAGACGTTGACATCGTCCCCTTCTATCTCCGGCAGGGCGATATCCTGCACCCTGTACACATGCTCCTTGGCCAGGGCAGAGTTCTCGTTCTTGCCCCCGCCGCCCCCGCAGGCGCACAGGCCTATGGCCATGCTGCCTATCAGGCCGAGGCACAATGTCCGCTTCAGCCACCTTGGAACGCTTCTCTTCCTTTTCATAACGATCCTCCTCATTCTCAATCCTTCCTGCGCCTTTGTCCGAACCGTCTCTTCTTCCGGCGGATTTCTTCGGGCGCGTCTCCGGCCTGGAATTCCTCTTCTATCGATACAGGACGACTTTCTTCCATGGATTGTTCTTGCTCTGCCGGAATTTCTTCCTGTATTTTTTCTGATTCAGCATCCTCCGCCTCCATGGCCTTATGAGCCTTTTCGGCCCTTCGCTTTTCTCGGAGCTTTTCCATCCTGCGCTCCCCGAAGTCCTGGAGCTTATGCCAGACGTCCTTCATGGTCCAGCCCTTATGCCGCCACCAGATGCAGAAGAACACGACCGCCAATCCCACGGGATAGAGCAGGAACAGGATGCCGAAGAGGGTCAGCACCATCAGGATGTCGGCCACCCCTCTGGCCATGTTCTCCCAGTAGGGATAGATGATGGCCTTGCCGTTCATGGAGCGGGTCCCGAACTCGGTGATCAGCCTGAGCCTGGAGAGGGTGGAATAGCGGGTGGTGTTCTCCACCACCTCCACCTCCTTCTCCTCGGCCCCCAGCTTCTCCCTGACATAGTTGCAGGCAAAGCCGGTGACGGGGTTAGGCATGACTATCTCATAATGGTTGATGCCATGGCTCTCCCCCAGCTCCGTCAGCGTCTGGTAGGACACGTACACCACGGTGCTGTCCAGGCCGGCGGCCTCCGCCAGATGGCCATCAGGGCGGTGGACCACCCCTGTGACGATGTGGGGGACGCCTCCGATGAAGACCGTCATCCCGGCCACGTCATTGGAGCCGAACAGTTGCCAGGCCGCGTCCTCGTCTATGACGCAGTAGTCCTTCATCAGGTCGTTGCCCGAGAAGTATGCCCCGTTCAGCAGCGTCAGCGGATGGAAGAGGAAGAAATCGCCTCCGATGCCGATGGCGCTGGCGGTCAGGCTGGTCTTGTCGTTGGACAGGGTCACCTGGCCGTCCGCGCTGTAGGCGTCCGCCCAGAGCCTGGCGCCGGGATTCTCCGATTCCGAGACCACAGAGGCTTCCGTCAGCACACCGTCAACGGTATGCTCAAACTCTATGATTTCATCCTCCGTGATGCCTGAGCCCACGGAGAAAAAACAGCTCACCTGGGAGACGTTCCCGTCCCTGCTCCACCTTTCCGCCGCCGTCTGGGTCATCTGGCTGTTCGCCAGATGGTTCGACACCAACAGCAGGACCAGGAAGACGAGAAAGGAAATCCCCCCTGTAATGCCCAGTACGATTTTTTTCATAGGAAAGCCTTTCTTCATTATTTCGCGGTTCATCAGTTCTCAGCCAGCCTGACCTGCTTTCCGGCCTCCACGGGCTTGGTGGAGGTGGTGATGACGAATTCGTAGCCGTACAGCGCGGCGCTGATGGCGGACTGCGTGTCATCGCTGGCCAGCACCTCCACGTCCACGCGGGTGGCGATGTAGCGGGTGTTCAGGGGGCCCGGCTTGGACTCCACGATCAGGATGAACTTGCCGTTGTTGTCCTCGCGGATCGCGCTGTTGGGCACGATCAGGTCGTAGTTGGCGCTCTTCTGGCCCACGGATACGTTCAGGGTCTGCCCTGCGGTCACGTCTCCGTCCACGTCAAAGGTCAGGAGCTTCTTCTGGCCCGGCTCGCTGGTGTCGGGCTTGATGTTGGCCAGGGTCACCTTCAGGTCGTCATATCTCCAGGCGTTCACCAGATCCGCCACGTCTCCCACGGACAGGCGCTTGGCCTGCTCATTGGTGACGGAGAAGCTCAGGGAGAAGCCCTTGCCTGCGGGCTGCAGCACTGCCACGGGCGTGCCGGGCGCGGTGCTCTCTCCCGCCACCACGTTCAGGGTGGTCACCGTGCCTGCCACGGGGGCCGTGATGGTGGCTCCTACGGATTTGTCCGTCAGCTCCTTCACCAGCTTCTCCTGATCCGCGATTTTGGTCAGGAGGGCCGAGAGGTCCACCTCCTTGGTGAATCCTGCCAGGAGGTCTGTAAGCTCCTTCTCCACGTCCGTCTTCTCGGTGGTGGCCTTGTTCAGGCTCAGGGTCAGGTCGGCCTTTTCGTTGTTCAGGGCCTCCCGCTCTCCGCCGCCGGAGACGCCCGCCTGCTTGTTGGCCAGGTTGCGCTGGGCATCGGCAAGCTTGCCCTCCCAGGTGGTCTTGGCGGTCAGGGCGTTGTCGTATTCTGCCTGGGCCTCGTTTATCTTCTTCTGGGCATCGGCACGGTCTGTCTCGACGGAGGCATTGGCATTCTCCAATGCCACCTGCGCATTCCCCAATGCTTCTTGTGCAGCCGTCACCTCCTGGGCAGCAGCCGATATGCTTCCCTCTAACAAAGTCAGCTCATTCTGCTCTGCTTCCGTAAGCGTGCCGCCATCCTCCACCTTTTTATTCAGGCTGTTCTGGCGCGTAATCAATGCAACATGCTTCGCGTTCGCATCCTCATATGCTTTCTGGCAGGCCGCCACATTGTCCTGCGCTCCCTGCACCGCGCTGTTCACCGCCTCCAGCACGCCCTTGGCCGCCTCCAGCTTCTGATTTGCCGTCTCGATCCACGACGTGGCCTTCGTCAGCTCCCCCTGGGCATAATTCACCGCCTGCTGCTCCGCGGAGGTGTCCGTGGAGCCGTCCCCCAGCTTGCCCAGGGCGGCGTCTATCTCGGCGATCCGGTTGTTGTAGGCATCGATATTGTTCTGCAGCGCGTCTATCCGGCTGTTGTAGGCGTCAATCTGGGCCACCTTGGACTCCGTGGAGGTGACATTGCCGTTTTCTACCCTGTTCACGATATTGGCAGAGGTATCCGCCGCCACGATGGCCCTGTCGTACTCCGCCTTCAGGGAATCCAGCTGGGTCTTGGCCTCCTTCAGCTCGGTGCTCTCCGCATCCTCCAGGTACATCAATACGGCATCCTTCTCCACCTGGTCCCCTACCTTCACGGCCACCTGGGACACCTTCCTGGATTCCGACACCTCCACATTGTAAGGGTTCCCGCTCTCCACTACCCCTGAGCCGCGGATCTTTGCCGTGATGGTCCCCGACTCCACGTACTGCGTGGCTACCTCCGGCAGGGAATAGTTCATGATGGTGTTGGAGAAAAAGGTAAGCACCAGCATCACCGACAAGAATATGATAGCCGCTGTCTTCACCCATTCCCTTCTCTTCTTTCCGTTCTCGTTCATCGCTCTTCCTCTCCTCTATGCTACTAACTGCTATCTGAAATTACTATCCTTTGATTCCGCCCTGGTATGTGATTCCGTCCACCAGATATTCTTCCCCATAGAGGAATATCAGCAGGCTGGGCACCATGTAGATCGTAGCCACCGCGAAGGCCAGCCCGATCTCCCCCGCGTTGATCTTGCTCAAGAAGACCGACAGGGGATGCTGCTCCGGATCCGACATCAGGATCAGTGGCTGCTCTACCATGTTCCAGTAGTCAATGAACACCAGGATCGCCGCGGAGCATATGGCGCCCTTGCACAGCGGCAGGCATATCTTGCGGTAGATCTGCCATTCCCCGGCCCCGTCTATCTGCGCCGCCTCCAGCACCGACTCCGGGATCCTGCGCATGAACTTGGTCAGCAGGAACACCGCGAAGGGCGAGAAGATGCCGGGGAGCCAGATGGCCCAGTTGGTGTCCAGGAGGTTCAGCCAGTCGCTGACCAGGTAGTTGGGCACCAGCGTCACCTGATAGGGCATCAGCATCAGGATGATGTACGCGAAGAATATGATCTCCCGGATCCTCCCCCGGTACCTTGCGAAGCCGTAGGAGGCCAGGGAGGCCACAATCAGCTGGAACACCACGATGGGCCCTACCAGTATCACGGAGTTCCAGAATTTGAACAGATACTCCGGGCTCTTGAACAGCACCGTGTTGTACTGGCTGAAGGATACCATGTCGGGGATGAACTTCAGGTTCACCCTCTCCGAGATGTACACCTTGCCGCCGTTGGCGTCCGTGGCGAATATGGAGCCATAGTTGGCCGAGATTTCCGAGGCCGCCATAAAGGAATTCGTGATGGTCAGCACGATGGGCATCAGGAACAGGATCGCGAAGGTCGCCGCCACGATGGTGGCCAGCCCGATCTTCGCCGTCCGGTACCTCTTCCTGCGCATGGCCAGCCTCCTGTCCCGCTCTCTGGGATCCAGGGCGGGCGTGGGCTTGTTTTCCGGTCTCTTTTTCACCCCTCCACATCCTTTCCGAAACGATTCTCAGCGATGAACAGGATGCCGATGATCACGATCATCACTAAGGACATCAGAATCGCTGCCGCGGACAGCGTCTGGTAGTCCAGGGACTTGAACTTATTGTTCATGAAATGCTGCAGCGTGTAGATAGAGTCGTAGGGGTAATCCGTGGTCAGCAGATATACCTCTCTGAAAATCTTGAAAGAGTTGATCAGCGACATAATCGCCACGAACAGCAGCGTAGACGACAGATAGCGAATCTTTATGTAGAAGAACGTCTGCAGGGGCCTGGCGCTCTCCAGCTCCGCCACCTCCAGGATGTCCTTCGGTATGCTGGCCAGCGCCGCCATGAACAGGATCATGTTGTAGCCCAGGTTCTTCCACAGGAACAGTATGACGATCACCACCAGCGCGTAATCGGATTTCAGCCAGTCGATCTTGTCCCCGCCCAGGGCCGCCAGCACCTCGTTCACCGCGCCGTTATAATGGAACAGCACCTGCCAGATCAGCACGATGGAAGCCACCGGCACCATCATGGGGCTTAAGAAGAATGTCCGGAACTGGCTCCGGAAGGGGAGCTTGGCCTCCAGCACGATCGCCAGCAGCAGGGACAGCACCACCGCCAGGGGCACCGCCACCGCCGAGAACATCAGCGTGTTGTGCACTGCCCGCCGGAAGGCGGTATTGCCTATGATGCTTGAAAAATTGTCCAGAAACACAAAATTTCCGCTGATGGGATTGTCTACCAGCGAATAATAGATGACCACCAGGAAGGGGAGGATGAAAAAGGCCAGCACCCCTAAGAAGCTGGGGGCGATGTACGCCCCCGAGCTGATCTTAATCTTGCGCATCCTTCTGGTGGACTTGTTCTGATGTCCTTTCGCGGGAGCCTCGGTGGGTTTTCCGCTTTTTTTGAATCTCTTCACTCTCATAACTCCCATCCGCCTGTTTCCACAGACCGCAGATGCTATTTATTCTCGCTTACGTATATCTTGATGCGGCTCTGGATGACCGTAGCCACCTCGTCCACGGTCTTCTGTCCTTTGAAGAAAGGAGCCGCCTCCTCGTTGATGATGTTGAGGACTTCATCCCCCTGGGAATAGCTGACAGGCTTGGCGATCTCCATCAGGGACATGGCCAGGTCCACCTCCTCCTGGGTGGGGATGCGGTACTCGTAGGTCCAGCCGTCCTGGTAGGAGACGCTGCTGCCGGCGTTCATGACAATGGCCTCCCCGTTCTCGTCCGTATAGTACTTCACCTCCACGGCATCCGCCGCCATGGCCTCCAGCTTGCTCTTCACTGTAGGGAACCCGAAACGGCTGTAGCCCCTATCGGGATTCTCCTCCTGCGTCAGGAACGACTCGACGAACTCCCAGGCGCCGTCCTTCTGCTTGGACTTTGAGGTGATGGCATAGGCCTGGGACGCGGCGAGCATGCAGCCCACGCTGCCGTCCATGGTGGGATAGCCGATATAGGAGGCGTCTCCCTGGAAGATCTCGTTGCACATCTGCAGCTCGTTGAAGTCGTACACATTGACCTCATAGAGGAGCACCTGGCCCTTCTGTATCTTGTTGGGCGTGGACAAATCGTCCTCATCCCATTTGATGTCTTCCTGGTTCGGGAACCGGTTCA
>CAMTBF010000166.1 GCA_947068385.1 uncultured Lachnospiraceae bacterium | reverse complement strand
TCCGGCATATCTGTATCATAAGCTACCTCCGCTTTGGTATCATGGGAATCCCCCCCGCTCATTATAACAGATTTTCAAGATTTAGCCAAAAGACTTATTGAAGCTGTTAAAAAAATTGATTGACATGGCAGAAGATGTCGTTTACAATAGGAAAAGGCATCAAAAATAACAGAAAGGAAGTAAGGAATGATTATTATTATTCGATAGTTTCTTCATCAGGCAACGGAAAACGGAAAGCGAGAGGGCAGCCTCTTTCTTTTGATGCTTCGATTCGGGGATTATCCAATAATAAAGAACCTTCGGTTCTTAATCATTTTGCTTTGGAATTTCATTCCTTACACCTGGAATTAGTGTTTCCGGGCAGCTCTCACGGGCTGTCCTGTGTATGTGCGTGGCAAAAGATTCGGATAATCCCTCTGAATGGACAGGAGGGATTTTTTATGCGGGAAAGATTATTGCTGCAGGCGGAAAATATCGTGGTGAGCTTCGGGGAACAGAAGGTCCTGGATTTTGACCGGTTCGTGGTGTATCAGGGGGAACGCATCGGCCTGGTGGGAGCCAACGGCGCGGGCAAGACCACTTTGCTGCGGGTGCTGGCCGGGGAGCTGGAGCCGGACGGCGGCACGGTAAAGAGCATGTGCGATACCCATTTCTTCCGGCAGTTCTCGGAGGGGATAGATCCTTTTGAGCTGGACGGGAAGGAGATGAAGGCCCTGCAGATCCAGGACAAGGTATGGCAGGAGACCGTCAGCGGAGGCGAGGACACCAGGATGCGGCTGGCCTGGATGTTCAGCAGCGGGAAGAGCCTGGTGTTCCTGGACGAGCCCACGGCCAACCTGGACATGGAGGGAATCGCCCTTTTGAAGCATAAGCTCCTGGAGCTGGACACCATGGTCATCGTCAGCCATGACCGGGCGCTCCTGAACGCCATCTGTACCAGGATTGTGGAGATCCGGGAGGGAAAGCTGTCCGAATATGAGGGAAACTATGACGATTACACCCGGCTGAGGGAACAGGCCGTCCAAAGGCAGTGGACAGAATACGAGAACTACACCAGCGAGAAGAGGCGGCTGGAAAAGGTCTATCAACAGAAAAAGCAGAAGGCTGCGTCCATCGAAAAGCTGCCCAAGGGCATGAGCCCCAGGGAGGCGAAGCTGCGCAATTTTATCTCCAGGCATCCCAAGGACGCCAAGGCCGGAAGGATGGAGTCCTCCGCCAAAAACGTGCTGGAGCGGCTGGAGCATATGGAGGTAAAGGAAAAGCCCAGAGAGCTGCCCAAAATGCGCCCGGACTTCCGGCTCACCAACCCGCCGGAGAACGCGGTGGTGATCAAGGGGGAGGGCATCTGCTTCTCCTATGATGACGGCGGGGAGATTTTCCGGGACGCCTCTTTCCAGATTCGGAACCGGAGCCGGGTGGCTGTGGTGGGGGCCAACGGCGCGGGCAAGACCACGCTCTTAAAGCTGATCCGCCAGGAATATCCCCTGGAAGAGGGCTCCATCTACGTGGTGCCAAAGGCCGCCATCGGGCTGCTGGACCAGAACATGGCCTCCATAGACTACGAGAAGACCGTCCTGGAGAACGTGATGGAGGACAGCGTGCAGAACGAAAGCATAGCCCGGACGATCCTGGCCAGGCTCCTTTTGTCCGCCCAGGACATCCGCAAAAAGGCAGGCGTCCTCTCCGGCGGGGAGCGGATCAAGCTGGCTTTTGCCAAGCTGTTCGTGGGGAGGGCCAACGTACTGATTCTGGACGAGCCCACCAATTACCTGGACATCCCATCGGTGGAGGCGCTGGAGGAGATGTTCGCGGAGTATGAGGGGGTTCTGGTCTTCGTGTCCCACGACGAGGCGTTCATCCGGGCCTGCGCCACGGAGGTTCTGGAGGTAAAGGACGGCAGGACCATAAACTACCTGGGAACGCCGGAGGAATACTTCGACCGGGGGTTCCGGAGAGAAGGAGAGGGAAATACATGATTGATTTATTGGACAAAAATTACTGTCCTACAGTAGAGGAAATGGGGACTGTTATCCGGAATCCCCTGTTTGAGCAGTTCTGTGCTCAGGTGAAAGCGAAGCATCAGTGCAGCGAAAAAATGGAGTACAGCGCCTGCAGCTGGGAGAGGGGCTGGAACCTGAAATTTAAGAAGGCGGGCAGGACTCTGTGCACCATCTACCCCCGGGAGGGATATTTCACGGTGATGGTGGTCATAGGGACAAGGGAAAAGGATGCCGCAGAGGCGATTCTGCCGGACTGCACAAAAGAACTGCAAAGGATTTATGAGCAGACGAAAGAGGGCAACGGGCAGAAATGGATGACAATCGACCTGGAGGACAAGGGAGGGCTGTACGAGGATGTGCTCCGGCTGATTGAAATCCGCAGGGGGTGAGGCCCGAACCCCAAAGTGCAACATGCCGGATCCCGGCGCTTCCTATGGCTGGAATCCGGCGCCACATGTCTGATTAAGTCTGTGAGGCCTTATGACTGTAAAGCGTCTCTGTGAAAGCATCGATGTGTTCGTCGCAATCCTCCAAAAGCGCAAGGATATCCTGGATTCTGGTATCCTGTGCCGCCTCTTTTCGCTCGCAAGCAAGGAATTCCAATGACATCAAACAATCCTTGACATTTATCTTAGGCAATTGTAAAATGAGGATAAGATATTAGGCAAATGTAGAAAAAGGAGAACAGAACCTATGAAGCGACTGCCGGAATCGGAGCTGGAAATCATGATGATCATATGGAGGCATGGGGGGCCTGTGAACCGGATGGAGATAGAGGCCGGACTGGAGAAGAAAGTGGCGGCACCTACTGTGCTGTCCTTTCTCAACCGCCTGGAGGCCAAGGGCTTTGTCAGCGTGGAGAAGGTGGGCAAGGTGAACTGGTACAGGCCGCTGGTGGAGGAAGAGGCCTATCTGCAGCGGGAGAGCAAGAGCATCCTCCGGCTGTACCGCAATTCCCTGAAGAATTTCGTGACGGCCCTCTATGACGGGGATGCATTGACGCAGCAGGATATGGAGGAGCTGGCGGATTTCCTGGAGAAAAAGGGGCAGACGGTGCGGATGAAAGAAACTGGGGGAGAAGAAGACCCGGAGCGCGGCGGGGAGAGATGAGGGGGCCACGGGACAGGAGACCTGAGCCATCGGCTATGGAACAGGGAAAGACTGACCTTATAAGCGAAGCGGCAGAAGTGCGGGAGCCGTTATGAGGACATAGGGAACCGGAAAGAAATAGGAGGACGCAAAAGACGGGAGGCATACATGAGGGCAAAATGGAGAAAAATCATCTGGGCGATCCTGGCAGTGCAGCTTCTGTTGCTGCATCTGCTGTTTCTGGAGAGGACGTACCGCATCGGGAATTATGTCAACAGGGCGGTGAGGCATTTCGGACTGCCTGAATTTCTGTACGCCAGGTGGAAACAGCTGGCGGTGCTTGTCTGGCTGGCTACGGCATGTGTCGCTCTGTTCATTCATTATCGAAATTACACAAAGTTTCGCAGATGGTGCATCGGGCAGATTCATGTGGTGCAGGAGGAAGCTGTCCGCGAGAGCTTCCGGGAGGCGGCTCTGGAGACGGGGCTGGGAGAGGGCAGGACGGAATTCCTCTACTGCGCGGAGGGCATCAGGGAACCCTTTGTCATGGGATTTCGCCGTCCTATCCTGCTGCTGCCGGAGCAGGAGTTTGGCCCGGGCGTGCTGAAGTTCATTTTCCTCCATGAATGCTGCCATATCCGGCAGAGGGACACCCTCTATAAGCTTTTCTGGCTGTTCATGCGCTCCCTCCTCTGGTTCCAGCCCCTGATCTATCTGCTGGCGGCTCTGGGCAGCAGGGACGTGGAGGTGGCCTGCGACGAGGCTGTGGTAGAGGGCAGGGACATGGCGGCGAGAAAGGAGTATGGCAGCGCCCTGCTGGAATGCCTGCGGCAGGGCCGGGAAAGGGGCCGGAGGGATTCCGCCTACTTTTACCATGGAAAGCGCCTGCTGAAAGCCCGGATCAGCGCCATCATGAAGGAGGACCGGAAATGGGATGCCCTGGCCTATGTGGGCATTGCAGTGCTGCTGTTGGATTTGGGCCTGAATTTCTGCCGTCTGGGAGAAATCCTGTACCAGCGCTTTCAGGCGGGCAGGGAGGAGACTTTGACGTCCATCTATGAGGGGTACGAATTGCCGGATTGTTTTACACAGTCTGCCGTATCGGAGATGACAAGGCTGGAGCCGTTGGGGGAGGAGGCGTACCGTGAGGAGCTGTGGGCAGAGGATGGTTATGCCAGGAAAGAATACGCCCGGCTTCCCTATGAGGCGGAAGGCCCCTGGCAGGTGAGGCTTGAGGACGTGAGCCATTATGATGAGGCCGTGGGACTGTTGCTGCAGCGGTATCTGTCCTATTATATCGACTGGACATGGGCTTCGCAGTGCGATCCGGAGACCCATTCGGGATTCATGCGGTTCGAGTATGTCCATAAGAGGCTGCTGGCAGGGGACAAGCGGGAATGTGTCTATGAAGTGGCTTTCCGGTATCCGTTTTTGACCTGGGAGGCCGTGGAGGCCTTTCCGGAGGAGCTGGCAGAGAGGGCGTGGTGGGCGCGAATCGTTTATGAGGACGGTGCCATCTACTATGCCTATTTCGATTGGACAGTGGGGATGCGCATGGTGAAGGACTATGTGTTCGAGCTGGAGGGAATCGCTGAGACGGGACAGGTTCTGGCGGCTTTCCGGGAGCAGTATGGGCAGACGGCGTTCTCGGATGTGCCGGTGCTGGATTTGGCAGATGAGATGCTGCTGGCTGTGGCAGATGCAGGCAACGGGGATGCGGATTCGGAGCAGGCCTATCGGACCGAAGTGAGGGAAGGCGCCCTCTGGGTCAGCGGCGGGGACGGCGTATTGCGCCAGGTGCCGGTGCCCATGGAAGAGCTCTTGATAAGAGGGGACGATATGGACAGGCCGCAGGCTTCCCTGCCAGCCGAAAGCTTTCAGGTGGATCGGCGCAAGCAGATATTTGCCTATGGCGGAGCGCCCGGGACTCCCCTGGCCGTGGTGTATTATGATGAGGGGACGGGAGGCTTTCGGAAGTCTGTGGTGAGCACAGGGCAGCAGGACAGCAGGCGGATATTCGTGGACTTTCCGGAAGACGGGCAGGAGGGCTTCCTGATCTCCACAGGGGGACGGGTCGTCTGGCAGGAGAGCGCTACCCTCTTTCGCACCGGGGATGGAGGGGAGACCTGGGAGGAGGTGGGGGCGGCAGGGCCGGACATCCATTCCCTGACCATGGACGCCGATTTCATGGACAGCCAGGTGGGGTTCGTGGCCATCCGGTCTTCGGAGGAGCCGGACATCTGGCGGACGGCAGACGCCGGGGAGCATTGGGAGAAGCTTGAGCTGCCCTATGTGCTGGAGGGGTATTCCATTGCTTATGCGCCGGAATTGCAGGGGGAGGTGCTGGCGCTCTATGTGGGGATGGAGGATTATTCGGAATATGACGGAAAAAAGGCAAAGTACGAGTCCGGGGATGGGGGGCAGACCTGGGAATACAAGGGATTTGTCCTGCGAAAATAGTGCGGGCGTCCTGTTTCGGAGAACGGCGCTCTATGTGCTGACCAGACCGGTCAATCTGGCGCTGTACTGGCTTTCCTGGCATCATCTGTGCGCTCTGTGCAGATACGGACAGCGATACCGGAATGTGCCGGTTCTGGCGGCCTGTGTCCTGTGGTGGATTGGTGCAACAGGATACGGCCTTTGGCTGTGGGGCCGGTATAAAAAGGGGAGATGCCCGGTGGTCTTTGGGAGGATTCTGCTTGGGGAGAAAGGGCTGGTGCTGGCCGGGGCAGGGGAAAAGGCCGCGGACATAGAAAAGACCGCAGATATAGGAAACGCTGCGGACATAGGAAAGACTGTAGACGCAGGATTGAATACGGCAGACGGTGAGGATGGGCTGAAAAGAAAAATACCGGAAAACGCCATCAAATGGTATGTGAAAAGGCGGCGGTTCTGCCAGTTTTTCCTGAGAGGGAAAGAGGTGGCGCTGCTGGATCTGCGGCAGCTCACCGGAGAGGAGCGGGACTTCCTGGACGTGAAGCTGTCGGCCGTAAGGCCTCCGGGCAAAGGCCCATGGCGTGCGGCGGCAGGAATCTTCCTGGCGGCAGTCACATTGCGGGGCGGATGGCTGGTGGTGCAGAGCGCCATCCCATTTCAGGGGAGGCTGGCCTGGTTCCTGGAGGATCTGAAAGACAAAAGGACATGTACGCTAAAACATGACAATATATACGAATATGGGATAGACGGCATCCTGGAGGACGTGAGGGAAAAAGTGGATTTGCCGGAAAACCTGTGCCTTGCCACCAGCTTCAATCTGCACTTTGCGCCGGACGGCGAGATCCTTGCTCTGGATACCATGCTCTGCGGCTTCGATGAGGAGGGGAATTTCGTGGACAGCTACCTGATTGGCTACAACAGGGCCCAGTCCGGGAAACTGACGATTTATCTGCACGGCGCGGCAGAAACCTCATATGACGAAAGCCGGGCTTTGGAACCGTTGACGGAGGCTGTCCGTGTGATGCCGCTGCGGGAGACGGTGGCAGAGTGGGAGGGAGAGCAGAGCTTTGGCATCCTCTATTATGGAGCGCAGGAGTGGTACAGTCCGGAGGGCATCCGCCTGTTGGACAGGGATGGGGACTGGCAGCTGCCGCCCTATGGGAAGTATACCTTTTCCGGGTACAGCATATCCGTATTCTGTCCGGAAAATGACGATCTGACGCCTGTCCGCTACCTTTTTGCGCAGCGGACGCAGACCTGGCCCTGACGGAGACGGGGGCATACGCGGCTGCATCTGGAAAGAAGATGAGCCTGAAGATGAGTTTATACAAAATGCTTGATAAAGGGCTCCACCTCGTCTATAATAATATCATATATTAAAATAGTCGGGAGAGCTGGACATGTATATACAGAGACATATGGAAGAGACGGTTGAGAAGCTGTCAAAGATGTTCGGCGCGGTTTTGGTCTCGGGGCCGCGCCAGGTGGGGAAGACTACCATGTTACAGGGCATGACAGAGGATGCGGAATACGTGACCCTGGACGATCCCCTGCTGTTGACCAGCGCCATAGAGACTGGCGCCACATTTTTTAAGGACAATCCGCCCCCGATTTTCCTTGACGAGGTCCAGAAAGCGCCGAACCTGTTCCCGCAGATAAAGCTTCTGCTGGACAGGGACAGGAAGAAGGGGCAGTTCTTCCTGTGCGGATCCCAATCCTTTCAGATGATGAAGAATGTCAGCGAATCTCTGGCCGGACGGCTGGGAATCGCCATGCTGCAGGGGCTTTCCATGCGCGAGAAGTATGGCTGTCGGTTTCGGGAGGCGTTCGTCCCCACGGAGGCGTATCTTGCGGCGCGCAGAGAGGAGCTTAAGGACATTGCGTATGCGGATATCTGGGAGAACATCCATCGGGGCAGCATGCCGGAGCTGTACGTGAATCCTGACTTTGACTGGCA
>CAMTBF010000165.1 GCA_947068385.1 uncultured Lachnospiraceae bacterium | reverse complement strand
GATTTTTTGTTCCATTTGTATTATTTGCTCCATCCCTTGTCCCTCTTTTCCATTTATAACATTTTTTATGTTTTTAATTGTTTTCCTTTTTGCTCATTTATAACAGAAAATTTGGAATGCCTGATCTTTAAAATAGGATTTAGATAAGAAAGGGAAAGCATGAAGAAAGCATCGAATTCCAAAACCACCGGCAGGATCCTGGGACTGGCCCTGTGCATCCTTCTCCTGTCGTGCTTCCTGATCGTCAGTCTATACAGAAAGGGGACAGCCACCATGCAGACCACATTTGATTTTCAGACCGACCTGTCACAGACCTGCTTTACCAACGACCTGGGCGTCACCGACATCGGGGATCCCTTCGTGCTCAAGATCGCGCCGGACGAGTATTATATGTACTGCACCTCCGCGCCCACCACGGGTTACTACTGCTGGAAGTCCAGCGACTTAGTCCACTGGGGGGACAAGAAGATGTGCTATGTCAGGAAGCCGGACGCTTGGTGCACGGACTGCTTCTGGGCCCCCGAGGTGGTGGCCCGGGAGGGGAAATACTACATGTACTATACCGCCAAGAACCAAAGCGGCAGCCTGCGCATCGGCCTGGCCGTCTCCGATGCGCCGGACGGCCCTTTCGAGGACGTGAAGGACGAGCCTCTCTTCGACTTCGGATACGCGGCCATCGACGCCAATGTGTTCCTGGACGACGACGGTAAGAATTATCTCTACTATTCCAGGGACTGCTCCGAGAACCGGGACGATTATATGAAGAAAAGCGAGATCTACGGCGTAGCGCTCAGCGACGACCTCCTGTCCGTGGAAGGGGAGGCCGTAAAGCTGCTGACCCCGGAGCAGAGGTGGGAGAAGGCCCCCGGGGACACCTGGTGGAACGAGGGGCCCGAGATGCTCAAGCACGACGGCCGGTATTACATGACCTACTCCGCGAACTTTTTCGCCAGCCCCTCCTATTCCCTGGGCTATGCGGTCTCCGACTCCCCCCTGGGCGTCTTCGTGAAGGCCCAGGAAAATCCCCTGCTGACCTCGGGGCTTCGCAGGGACGTGTCGGGCACCGGGCACCACAGCTTCACCACCTCCCCGGACGGCACCCAGATCTGGGCGGTCTACCATTCCCATACCTATCCGGCAGACCCCAGCGGCAACCGCAAGGTGAATATCGACAGGGTGGGCTTCACCCCGGACGGAAAGATGTTCATCAGCGGCCCTACCACCTCGACCCAGCCCGCGCCCTCCGGCATCTCCACCACCGATGTCACAGAGCAGTTCCAGGCTCAGTTCCAGGGCTCCGCCCAGGAAGAAGGGGCGGACAGCGCGCTGCTCACGGACGGCCTGTTCTCCGTCTCCTCCAGGCATGCGTGGCTGGAGACCGAAGCCGCTGCCGAAGAAGGGGCCGTGAAGATAACATTGTCTTCGGAAAACGCTCTGCCTGTCTGCGGCATCGCGATCTACCCAGGCGTGGACTGCCTGGAGCAGATCTCCTCCGTGGGCCTGTGCCTTGGGCAGAAAGCGCGCTCCCAGGAATTCACCGTGGAGGAGGGCATGGCCTCACCGCTACTCTTGTATTTTGACACCTGTGAAACGGACACCATTGAGATCACCCTTTCCCTCCGCGAAGGGCAAAGCGTCACCAGGCTGTCGGAAATCAGCGTTTTGTCCCAACTGAATTGAACCAAAAGGAAAGAAAGGAACGAGCACCATGAAAAGAACAGAATATCCGAGACCACAATTCGTCCGCAGGGACTGGCTTAGCCTGAACGGGACCTGGGATTTCGCATTCGACGACAGAAACCTCGCCTCCGCCGAGCACTGGGAGTCGGATTCCCATCCGCTGGAGGGCAGGATAGAGGTACCCTTCTGCTTCGAGAGCAGGCTCAGCGGCATCCAGGACACGTCCATCCACGACCGCGTCTTCTACAAAAGGCGCTTCACCATTCCCGGCGAGTGGAGCGGGCGGCGGGTGCTGCTGCACTTCGAGGCGGTTGACTACAAGTGCACAGTATATGTGAACGGCGTGCCCTGCGCCTGGCACACCGGAGGGAACGTGGGCTTCTGCGCGGACATCACAGATTTCCTGAAGGGGGAGGGGGAGCAGTCCCTGGCCGTGGCCGTGTACGATCCCGCCAGGGACGAGACCATCCCCCGGGGCAAGCAGTTCTGGGAAGAGAAGAGCGCGGGCATCTGGTACACCAGGACTACGGGCATCTGGCAGAGCGTCTGGCTGGAGCCGGTGGACGCCTGCCATATCTCCCATGTGAAGTTCACGCCGGACATCGACCACGATACGGTCACCCTGGAGGCGGAGTTTTCGGCCTACGCGGAGGGCATGTACCTGGAGGCGGACATTTCCTTCCAGGGCGACCTTGTGTGCCAGGACCGCTATCTGGTCAATAACCGGAGCGTCTTCTGCCGCAGCATCCACCTGTCCAAGGACCACATATTCTACTGCGCCGCCCATGAAAGGGAGCGCCTGTGGAGCCCGGAGAATCCTGCCCTTTTCGATATCACCCTGCGGCTGGTGGTGGACGGCCGGACAGTGGATACGGCCCAGAGCTATTTCGGCATGCGCAAGATCCACACCAAAAACGGCATCACCTATCTGAACAACCAGCCCTATTATTTCAAGCTGGTGCTGGATCAGGGCTACTGGCGGGACGGCATCCTGACGGCGCCCTCCGACGAGGACTTCGTGGCGGACATCCGGATGATGAAGGAGATGGGCTTCAACGGCTGTAGGAAGCATCAGAAGGTGGAGGACGCCCGTTTCCTGTACCATGCCGACAGGATGGGCTTCCTGGTCTGGGGGGAGATGGCCTCTGCCTGCCTGTTCACGGACAAGGGCATCGCCTCCTACGCCAAGGAATGGTTCGAGATCCTGCGGCGGGACTACAACCATCCCTCCATCGTGGCCTGGGTGCCCTTCAACGAGAGCTGGGCCATCCCCAACGTGGACTTCTGCAAGCGCCAGCAGGACCAGACCATGGGGATGTACTATCTGTTGAAGAGCCTGGATCCCACAAGGCTGGTGGTGAACAACGACGGCTGGGAGATGACCAAGAGCGACATCTGCGCCATCCACAATTATGCCCACGGCTCCGGCGGGGAGCCTGAGAAGCAGAGGTTCTTCCAGCGCACCATGGAGGAGAAGGACATCCTGCTCTCCTGCACCCATGCCGGGCGCAGCCTCTATGCCCATGGATATTCCTACGGCGGCGAGCCCATCCTCATCACGGAATGCGGCGGCATCAATTATAATTCCGCGGAGGAGGGGAACTGGGGTTACACGGCGGCGGCGGACGAGTCGGATTTCCTGCAGCAGTATGAGCATGTCATCGGCAGCATCCTGCAGTCCGACCTGGTCTATGGCTTCTGCTATACCCAGCTGTCGGATGTGGAGCAGGAGACCAACGGCCTGCTCACCTATGACAGGATGCCGAAATGCGACCCGGCCAGGATCCGGGAGATCAATTCCCGGTACAGGCACAATATCGTGGTCCGTTGAATGGCCCTTGGGCTATCCGTGAAGCAAAAGCAGTCCGGAGCTGCCAGGCGAGGCATATGGCCTCCTGGCAGCTCCGGACTTTTCATAGTGGCCGAAACCCTCCGGAAAGCCGGAGGGGCACGGCCTACCTCTCGTTGTCCGGCTTCCCCGCGTTCATGTCCGTATAGCAGTCCAGAAGCCCCACCGTCTCGTTGGCGGGGCGGCCGTACATGTTGCAGCACTTATGGGAGACCTCCCCGGAAGCGTTTTTTTCCTCGTCCATCTCCACGCTCATGCGGACTACGCCCATCTGGGTCTCCCTGTCCAGGTGGTTCAATATTTCGTCTATCAGCTTCTCGTTTTCCATATGTCCGTCCTGCCCTCCCCTCACTGCAGATCCATATCCGTCCCCAGCCACCAGCGCAGCACGTCCTGAATCTTTTCATCCCAATATTTCCACTGGTGGTCACCTGCGGACTGCTCACAGGTCAAATCGTATCCCAGCTTCTTCACATGCTCCCAGGCCCTTAGGTTCCCCTGGTACAGGAAGTCCTCCGTGCCGCACCAGGCGTAGAGCCTGGGCAGCTCCTTCCCTCCCGCCGCCAGCTTCTCCGCCAGCGCCAGCAGGTCGTTGTCCGAGCCCTCCAGCGCCTGGGCCGAGCCGAATATCCCCCGGAAGAGGGCGACCCTGTCCGACTCCTCCGGGGCGGCTTCCACGTTCCTCTGGAAGTCGTCCACCATATCCAGCGCGCCGGACAGGGACGCCGCTGCCCCGAAGGTCCCGCTGGCCCCCAGCCCCAGCTTCCACGCCCCGTAGCCGCCCATGGACAGGCCCGCCGCCAACGTATCCTCGCGCTTCCCGGACATCTGGGGGAAGAATTCCCGGCAGATCCCGGGCAGCTCCTGGGAGAGGAACGTCCAGTACCGCATCCCGTAGGTGGTGTCCGTGTAGAAGCCCAGATGCGTGGTAGGCATCACCACGGCAATCCCCAGGCTGCTGACATAGCGCTCGATGGACGTCCTCCTCTGCCAGGTGGTCTGGTCGTCGCTCATGCCGTGGAGCAGGTACATGGTCTTGTACTTCCCCTGGGCCGCCCTCCCCTCCATGCCGATCTGCCCCTGGGTCTGCTGGGGCAGCAGCACGTCCATGTTCATGCTCATGCCCAGCACGTCCGAGAAAAAGTCTACATGCAATAAGGCCATTTCGTTCCCTCCTGTTTTCATTTATTTATGCCCTAAATATCGAATGCTCCTTTTCCATCATCCACATTGAATCCAATACCGCCTATAAGCTTTTCCTATGCTTTCATCGTAATAACTGTTTTCATATTTTCCGGAATTGGATTCTATGATTTTGATGGAACCGATATTATCCTCCCTGCAAGTTACCAAAACTTTTTCAAGCCCTATCTCTCTCGCCTTTTCCAATGCGCGCTTTAGCAGCATCTTCCCATATCCCTTTTTTCGTTCGCCAGGTCTGATGAGATAGCCGATATTTCCGCCATGGTCGATCAACATGCCTTTCAATTTATGTCTTAATACAAAGCCTCCTACCAGCCTTTCATTATCAAATACGCCAAATGTCGTTTGAGGAGAATAATTGGGGCCAATCCGTTCCTGATGCTTCCATTTTTCTAATTTCATCAGGAACGCATCGTAATCTTCTATCCTCCCTATATCATCCATTCCCTCGAAATCTGCGTCGTATTCCTTTATCTCTTGAATCATATCAAATAACCGCTCTCTATCTTGTTCAGTGAACTCTCTCACAATAACCATAAAGCATCTCCTGACCTTTCCTTTCCCGATGCATCCGGCAGGAAAGAGGCGCTTCTCCTTCCTGCCTTTGGTAGTTGCTTGTCACTTGGGATACAGGCTCCCGCCCGGCAAGAAGTTCGATACAGTTAGAAAAGACTTACCGTCTTCATGATGGATATAGAACCAGATTTCTTTGCCTACATCCAGAGTAACACGGCAGGAAAGGAATTGCAAGATTTTTTTCACGCCGATGCGTCCCTACCGATGTGTCAGCGGTAATACTGCTCCTGGGCATGCCACAGCTCAAAGTACCTCCCGGCGGCGTCCCGCAGTAGCTCCTCATGGCTCCCGGCCTGGACCAGCCTCCCGCCGTCCATCACCAGTATCCGGCCGCAGAACCGGCAGGAGGACATGCGGTGGGAGATGAAAATGGCCGTCCTGTTCTCCGAGATGCGGTTCAGGTTCTCGTAGACCTCGTATTCCGCCTGAGGATCCAAGGCGGCCGTGGGCTCATCCAGAATCAATATGGGAGCCTGCCTGTACAGGGCCCTGGCTATGGCGATTTTCTGGGCCTCTCCGCCGGAGATCTCCACTCCCTGGGGATCGAAGTCCTTATAAAGGGAAGTCTCCAGATCCATCCCCTCCAGCCGCGCCCCGAAACCGGCCTCCTCCAGGGCCGCCCTGGCCCTCATCTCATCATATGTCCTGCTGCCCGCCAGATTCTGCCCCAGCCCGAAGGAGAACAGCTGGAAGTCCTGGAAGACCACGCCGAAGAGCTCCCGGCGGGACGCCCCGTCCAGCTCCCGGATGTCCCTTCCGTTCACCAGAATCGCTCCCTCGTCCGGGTCATACAGCCCGCACAGCAGCTTAATCATAGTCGTCTTGCCGCTGCCGTTGACGCCCACCACCGCCAGCTTCTCCCCGGGACGTATGGCAAAGGACAGATTGTCCAGGGCCTTGCCCTCCGTGCCCGGGTACGTAAAGGAGACGCCCCTAAACTCTATCTCCAGGGACTCCGCGGCATCTACAGGCTCCATAGACCGAGATTCCATGGACTGGGCATCCGCGAGCTGAGGCTCCTTCCCCATCCCTAAGTACTGCAGAATCACCTCCAGCGCCTCCACATTGGAGTTCAGCAGCGTAATCTGCGCCGCAAACGTAGTGAACCCCGACACGAACTGCCCGATTCCCCCCACATACTGTACGATGCTCCCCACCGGGAACAGCCCGGCCAGGGCCCGCATGCCCACGGTCAGATAGATGGACAGGTTCATGGCGAACCCCGCCAGAGAGCCCAGCCCGCTGTACCTGAACTCAATGCCCTTCAGCCTTTTCATGGGCGTCCTGCCCTTCTCCAAAAGCTGCCCCATCTCGCTGCGGATCAGGTCTCCCTGGCGGTAGAGCCGGATGTCCTTCCCGGAATGATAGGTATCGATATAATTTTCCAGATAATAGCTGTAGACCTGGTTGATCGGCACCAGCCCCGCATACGCCGCAAAGACCTTCTTCGCAGAACGGGAAACCGTATATAAATTAACGCACACATTCCCCAAAATCAACGCCGCCAGCCCCGCCGATGCCCAGGCCGAGCAGAAAAATCCCGTCAGCGCCCCCGTCCCCGGCCCGCACTGCCCGAAGACCTCACAGAAGATGGCCACGGCAAAAAGGATGGTGAACACGCTTTTGACCAAAGCCTTCACGGGATTCACCAGGTTCCACAGCCCCATGCCGTTCACATTGGCCATCTGCCGGATCCTCTCCCGCAGCGCCTGGACTTCATAGCTCTCCACCTCCTGGTAGGACAGCTCCATCATCTTGCTGTCCAGCCTCCAGTCATATTGCTGGAAGAGCACGTTCTGCTTCACGTTCACCAGCCTCTCCATCCAAGCCCCCAGCCCCCCGCAGACCAGGTTCAGCGCCGCCATGAGGAGCACGCCCTCCAGCAGGCGGGCCATGTCCCACCCCGCCAGCAGCCCGTTCACCAGCGCCGCGGACAGATAGATATTGATGAATGGCGACAGCGCCGCCATACAGGCCTGCAGCACGCAGCACGGCAGGAAACCGGGGGCCAGCCCCTCGATGAGCCTGATTCCGCCTGCAATCACCTTAAGATTCTTCCTCATGCCGTCTCCTCCTGTCCCACACCCAAAGGCCTGTGGCCTGTCTTCCCGGATTCCCACAGCTTCCCCGCTCCGTAACCGTAAAATCGTCCCTTCCTCATATGCCCTCCGCCTCCCCCTCCTGCCCGTAATACCGGCTCTGCACCCGGAACATGGCGGCGTACTTCCCATCCAGCGCCA
>CAMTBF010000164.1 GCA_947068385.1 uncultured Lachnospiraceae bacterium | reverse complement strand
TCACCACCGAGGACGCCAGCGGCTCCACCTCCCAGGCGGCAGCCGTGGTGGAGGGGATCGAGGCGGGCACCAGGCTGTTTTTGATAGACGAGGATACCTCCGCCACCAATTTCATGGTGCGGGACGAGTTCATGCAGCAGGTCATCAGCCGGGACAAGGAGCCCATCACGCCCTTCCTGGAGCGGGCGGGGGATCTGTATGAGAAGGCGGGGATCTCCACGGTCCTGGTAGCGGGAAGCTCCGGCGCGTTCTTCTACATCGCCGACCATATCCTGATGATGGACTGCTACCGTCCGGTGGACATCACGGAGCGGGTGAAAGGCCTGTGCCAAGGACATGCCGCGCCCAGGGTGCAGGCGCCGGGGTTCGCGGTGCCCGCCTTCGACCGGGTGCTGCCGGCCTTCCGGAAGGCCCAGAAGGGCAGAGGCAGAGGCTGGGACGGCAGGGAGCTGGCAGTGAAGAACATCGGGTACGGCGCGGGTGACGCGGAGGGCGGCCCGGGCATGCAGGAGAGCGGCGGCAGGTATGGCAGCGGAGAAGCTCAGGGTTACAGCGTCGCGGAGAGCAGGGGGCGCGGCCCGGGAGAAGGCAGAGCAAGCGGCGGAGACGGAAGAGGATACGGCTCCGGAGAGGACATGGGACATGGCGGCAGAGGGCGTGGTGGCGACCGTGGCGGCGATGGGCGCCATGAGCACATGAAGACCAAATCCTTCGGCCTGGAGTCCTTCTCCATGGACAGGGAGGAGGTCAATGTGCGCTACCTGGAGCAGCTCCTGGATCCGGAGCAGGTAAACGCTTTGGCCCATCTGCTGCGGTTTGGCTTAGAGCAGGTCATGGACGGGAAGAAGACGGTCCGCCAGACCGTGGAGACCATCTGGAATGCCTGGGAGAAGCAGAACTGGAAGCCCTTCGCGGGCTCCTTCGTGCCCTGCGGCCTGGCCAGGCCCAGGATTCAGGAGCTGTATGCCTGCCTGAACCGGTTCCGGGGATAGTGAAAAGGACATTGTCCCGGGCGACAGCTGCTGGCGGAGGCTCTGGTGCAGACCGGGAAGATGGATATGGAGAAGGCGTCCTGTCGTAGGGCGCCTTCAGATTTTTCGGATATATTTTACTGTGCGGATCCAAAGGAGACGCTGTCCAGGATGCTCTGGAACAGAAGGTCTGATTCCTCCTTAAAGTCCTCAAAGGTCACGAAGGAGAAGTTCACATAGCGGGAATCGGTCTGGATGAACGCATAATGCTGGTAGTAAATGGTGCCGTCATCCCCCTGGAAGGTGGTGGCGGCGTCCAGGGCGGGCAGGCCTGCGACGGTGGTCTGCGCAGTCTCATACGCTTCTGCCGCCAGGCTTTCCCCCAGGCCGGCCAGGTCGGGGATGTCTGCCAGGGAATAGGTGTCGATGTAGAGCACGGACATGTCCCAGGCATTGTCGTCCTCATAGCGGGAATAGAGGGCCAGCTCCTCCCCATCGGAATCATCCAGCATCCACAGATAAGGACAGGAAAAGGTCAGGCCCAGCGAATCTATGGTGCGGGAAGTCATCACGGGCACCGGAACCTCCGGCTCCTTGGCCATGGCCGCGTCCAGCTCCTCCTGGGTGATGGAGATGGAGCAGGATTCCCCGGTGTCCGCCAGGATCTTCTCTGCCGCCAGCCTGGTGAGAGGGGCCAAAGTGGAGAAATGGTCGGCTCCTTCTATGACATAGCCGTGGATGTTCTCATTGTCCGTAGCCTGCTGCATCCGCTCCAGGTTCTCGGAATTGCCGTCCCTGCCCTCGATGAGGAAGGTAGGGCTCTTCACATCGTCCAGCCAGTGGATGGGGGAGCGCATGGTGAACTCGTCCTCATTCTCCGTATCAAAGGTGAACTGGCTGTTGTTGTGGTACTTCACCTCGTCCACCGCGCCGTAGCAGAAGACCGCCCGGAACTTGTCCGTGTACTCGGATGCCAACAGCGCCCTGGTAGCGCCGGTGCTGTGCCCGCCCAGGTAGATGCGGTCCGGATCCACATAGGGCAGGGAGGCGGCATAGTCGTAAGCGGAGACGATATCGTCCACCTCGCCGAAGAGGGCCTCATAATGGCCGGGGTTGCCGTTGCCGCCCCGGAACGAGGGGTACATGGTCAGGACTCCTGCCTGCCAGAAGGCGGAGCCGGTCTGGTCGTTGTCCCAGGCCGGATAGCACCAGGGGAAGTCATCGATGCCATTGCCCCAGCCGCCCACCACCCAGATGATCAGAGGGTGCTTTTCCCCGTCGCCGGGGTCGCTGGACACATAGGCCGCCAGGTCGCCCACCTTGGAGGAGAAGGAGACCAGGTCGAAGAGGCCCTCCGGAGGCTCCGGGACGGCATCGCTGTCGTTCTCCTCCCTGGCCAGGGTGGTGGTGAACGCGTCATGGGCTTCGGCGAAGCTGCCGTAGCTCTCTGCCAGGGCCTGGGCCGAAGAATTGCCCGTCAGGAGATTTTTCCTGGTGGACTGCTCCTGGGTGCTTTCCTCCTCAGGGCTTTCCTCCCCGGAGGACTGCTGGGCCGTGCCCTCGCCGCTGGCGCTTTCCCCGGACGGGGAGGAGGCGCAGGAGGCCGTGGCGAAAATGGTCGCCGTGGTCAGGAAAAGCGCAAAGGCTTTTCTGATTGAGATTGCTTTCATGAGAATTACCTTCCTTTTCTTCTAAGTTTCAGTTCCCTTATGAGCCAATATTATACCACTTAATCCAAAAGAATGGAAGACGGGGACAATTGCGAATTGTTTGACGCGCCCCTGTCCCCCGTGATAGACTGAACCCATCACCGGACGGCGGGAAGAGCAGGGATTCACGACCCTGCGGAAACGGAAGGAAACCATGGACATCGGAAAGACCATAAGACAGAGACGACAGAAGAGGAACATGACCCAGGCGGAGCTGGCGGCATTGCTGAACATCACGCCCCAGGCCGTATCCCGGTGGGAGATGGCCATCTCCTATCCGGACATCGCCATGCTGCCGAAGCTCTCGGAGGTGCTGTGCGTCACCGCCGACGAGCTGTTGGGCATCAGGCCGCTGTCATCGGGCCGGGAGGCCGGGGAAGACGGTGGCGGGAGCGTGGTCTTAAACCAGAGCCAGGCAGACAGCATCTTCGACTATGTGCCGGGCCCTGTGGCCGGAAAGGGCAGGAGGATTCTTATCGTGGACGATTCGGATTACATGAGGGCGGCGCTGGAGGATGTGCTTGCGCAGCAGGGGCATACAATCCTACAGGCCAGGAACGGACAGGAGTGTCTGGATGTGCTGAGGCGGGAGGCGGTGGAGGTGTGCGTTCTGGACATCGTGATGCCGGTCATGGACGGAATCACGGCCCTCGGGAAGATAAGGGCGAGCTGGCCGGAACTGAGAGTGGTCATGCTCTCCGCCCTGTCCCAGGAGAGCAATGTGCGGCTGGCCCTGGCGCTGGGGGCGGCTGCCTTTGTGGTGAAGCCCTTTCAGGCCCGGTGCCTGTTGGAGCGGATCGGGTGAGGAGGAGTCCCGGGCTGCGCACGGAAGAATCGCCAGGGAAGCGATTCTCTTCACGGATCGGACGGCACAGATGGCATGACGGGAAGCCTGAGGGGAGCGGCCAGGGAGGTATGGATATGGCAAAGGGAAGCGGTTTGCTGCAAAATAGCGGTTATGTCCTGCAAAACGTGTGGAAATACAACAGACGGATCCTGCTCCTGGTATCCGCCAATACGGTGGTCACTGCCCTGTCGCCCTTCATCGGCATCCTGTTTCCGCGCTATATCCTGGCGGAGCTCCTTGCCGCCAGGCGGCCGGAGCGGCTGTGCCTGCTGCTTGGGGCATTCTTCCTGGCGGCATCGGCTGCAGCCTACGCCGCCCAGTACCTGAAAGGCGTCTTCATGGCCCAGCCCGCCAAAGTGGCCGCCCCCTGCCTGGACGCGCTGTACCATAAATGCATGGACATCAGCTTCCGGTGCACGGAAGATGCCGGTTTCCTGGACGGCGTGCGGATGGCCGAGCAGGGCGGCGGCCGGAACAATTTCCAGGGGATCAGCGGCATGCTGCACAAATGGTTCCAGGCCCCCGGGGCGGTGGCGGCCCTGTGCGGGTATGTCGCCATCCTGTCAGGGCTTGATTTGTCCATCCTGGCATACCTGCTGTGTGCCGTGGCCGCGAACCACGCCCTGTCCCTGGCCCGGAAAAGGCATGAGCACAGGAAGTGCCGGGAGCTGGCGGGGGAGGAGCGGCGCTGCGACTATCTGTATCATGCCATGTACGACTTCTCCTACGGAAAGGAGATTCGGCTCTACGGCCTGTCGGACTGGCTGGGCGGCCGCTTCATGGCCTGCCGGGATAAAATCAGGGACGGGAAGGAAGCCGTAAAGCGGTTCGAGATGTGGGGCGACTGGGCGGACATTTTCCTTTCCCTGATCAGGGAGGGCGTGGTCTTCGCCTTTCTCGTGGCCCAGGTGATGGGAGGCCGCATGACCATAGCCGATTTTACGATGTACGCTGCCGCCGTGGCGGGATTCCGCCAGGCTTTCGAGAGGGCGGCCGGACATCTGGCGGATCTCCAGGGACTGAGCATGGAAATCGGGGACTACCGGGCTTTCATGGCCAGGCCGGATGAGATGGTTCAGGCCGGGGAGCCGGTGCCCATCCCGCCCGGCCCCTACGAATTCCGGTTCCGGGACGTCTCCTGGAAATATCCGGACAGCACCCGGTATGTGTTCCGGAACCTGAACCTGACGATTCCCCGGGGCGGGAAGCTGGCCCTGGTGGGGCAGAACGGAGCCGGGAAATCCACCTTCATCAAGCTGCTCCTGCGCCTGTACGATGTGACGGAGGGGGAGATCCTGTGCAACGGAATCGACATCCGGAGGTTCGACCGGGACGCGTATTACGGCCTGTTCTCCGCCGTGTTCCAGGAGGTGCTCCCGCTGGGGTTCTCCGTGGCGGACAATGTGGGCGCGATCCATGGGGAGCGAATCGACAGGCGGCGGGTGGAACATAGCCTCCGGAAGGCCGGCCTGTGGGACAAGGTGAGCGGCCTGAGACGGGGCGCGGACACTTGCGTGCTGAAGGCCCTCGACGGGGAGGGCATGGAATTCTCCGGCGGGGAGAAGCAGAAGCTGATGATTGCCAGGGCCCTGTACAAGGACGGCCCCGTCATGGTGCTGGACGAGCCCACCGCTGCCCTGGATCCCCTGGCGGAGCAGGACATCTATGCGCGCTTCCACAGCCTGACGGAGGGCAGGACGGCCGTCTATGTGTCCCACAGGCTGGCGTCCACCCGCTTCTGCGATTGCCTGGCCATGCTGGAAGAGGGGAGGCTGGCGGAATACGGCTCCCATGAGGAGCTGATGGCCCAGGGCGGCAGGTATGCGGAGCTGTTCGCCGCGCAGGCGCAGTATTACAGGGAGGAGGCGGCACATGGAAAAGAGGAGGGCATCTGAGGACAGGGCAGACGGGCGCAGGAGGTTTGGAGGCGCGATATCTGAGAATCCGGCGTCCGTAAGGAAGGGAACCTTGCCTACCATATGGCATTTCATAAAATTGTCCCATCGGATTTATCCGGGGTACCTTCCTCTGGCCATAGCCTCCGCGGCGCTGGGGGCCATAGCGCCGTTCCCCGGCATCGTCCTGCCGGGCTGCATCCTGGACGAGCTCACCGGCCCGGGCAGGAGGGAGCGGTTGCTTCTGTACATCGCCGCCCTGGCCCTGGGGAACGCCATAGTGGGGCTCGCAGGCAGCGTCCTGAAAAAGAGGCTCCGGACAGCGGGGGAAAGGCTTGCGGACGGCTTCGAGCTCCATGTGGGGCAGCATATCATGAGGATGGACTTCGGGAAGCTGGAGGATGCCGGGATATTGGACATGAAGGAAAAGGCCCTGTTCAACATAAAAATCCACGACGCGCTGCTGGGAGGGCCGCGGGCTATGGTGGACATCCTCCGGCTGGCCATCACGTTGGCGTTCGCAGTGGGGATGATCGCCGCGCTGAGCCCTGTGCTGGTGGCCGTCCTCCTTGGGCTGGTGGCGGGGAACGCATGGGTCTACCGCCGGATCCAGGCCACGAAAGACCGGTTCTATCAGGACATCGCCGTGTATAACAGGCAGTTCGGATATTTCCGGGAGCTGACCCAGGACTTCCGCAACGCCAAGGACGTGCGAATCTACAGGATGTCGGGGTATATCAGGCGGAAAATCAGGCTCTACCATGATTCCGCAAACCAGGTCTTCCATGAGATGTTCCTGAAACAGAGGAGGAACGATGGCGTGTCCGCTGCTTTCATCCAGGCCCAGACCCTTGCGTCCTATGCCTTTGCCGTATGGGGCGTGTGCAGGGGGACGCTGATGATCGGCGGCTTTGCCGTGCAGGTCTTGGCCGCCAACCAGGTCTCCGCCGCGGCCACGCAGCTTCTGGCGAAGCTGGTGGACTTGCAGATGCTGGGCAAAGCGCTGGAGGATTATCTGGCCTTCGAGGCGCTGCCGGAGGAAGGGACGGTGGGAGAGCAGGCGATGCCGTCTGCGCCTGCCCCTGTCCGGCTGGCGGATAAGGGGCAGGAGGGAAAGCGGGCCCGGGGGGACATGGGTTCTGTGGAGATCGAGTTTCGGAATGTGTGGTTCCGATACCCCAATGCCCGGGACTATGCGCTGAAGGACATCTCCCTCCTGATAAAAAGCGGGGAGAAGCTGTCCCTGGTGGGCAGGAACGGCGCCGGCAAGACCACCTTCATCAAGCTGCTGTGCAGGCTCTACCGGCCCCAGCGGGGATGCATCCTGCTGAACGGGATTGATATCGCCGCATATCAAGAGACGGAATACCGTAAAATCATGGCGGTGGCCTTTCAGGATTTCAAGATATTCTCCTGCAGCGTCCGGGAGAACCTGAGCTTCGGGGAGGCGGCAGGGGACGACAGGGTCAGGGCCGCGCTGGAGCAGGCGGGCATCCTGGAGCGGATAGAGGGGCTGCCCCTGGGCATCGACACGCCTCTGTACAGGGAGTTCGGGAAAGAGGGCGTGGAGCTTTCCGGCGGCGAGATGCAGAAGATCGCCATCGCCAGGGTGATGTACAGGGACGCGCCCCTGGTGGTGCTGGACGAGCCCACCGCCAGCCTGGATCCCTATGCCGAGCAGGAGGTGTTCCGGCGGTTTGGCCAGGCGACGGAGGGCAGGACGGCCATCTACATCTCCCACCGCCTGTCCAGCTGCCGCTTCTGCGACGCGGTGGCGGTATTCGACCAGGGGCGGCTGGCGGAATACGGGAGCCATGAACGGCTGGTTCGGGACGGGAAGCTGTATGCGAAGATGTGGGAGGCACAGGCGCATTTTTATCGGTAGCATATCCCTGTGCCGTCACAACGAGCCATCCGCTGGCGGCAGGGAGGAATTACCTCCCGCCCTGTTTTGGAAGCTGCGGATAATCAATAAGGCGGGCTACTGCCTATATCATATTGATCGGCTACCGTTGCGCGGAAAATTACATGAAGGCAAGAGCCGAAAGAATTATGTCAGGATTCTATATTTTAAAAAATTATCAAGCACTCCTGGTGAATGCCGTTGACTTTTCGACGTATAAGACA
>CAMTBF010000163.1 GCA_947068385.1 uncultured Lachnospiraceae bacterium | reverse complement strand
AGTGCGGATTTCTTCCGAATATACTCCCTGCTTTTCAAATACAATAATCGGCGCTGATTATCATGGCCCCTCCCTCTTTTTTGCTTTTATGCCCTGGCTGAACCCTTCTCAGTCCCGCCTCTCCAGCCTGGACTTCGCCACTTCCTTCACGATGTACTGAATCGCCACGAACAGCAGCGCCGCCACGGGCCAGATAAAGGCTGTGTACTTCCAGTTGTCAGTATACAGGCCCGCCCCCAAAAACAGCGCGGTGACCAGGCACCAGTACACTGTGGGGAAGAAAGACGTCTTCTTATGCAGCGCCTTTTCCTCCACGGTATAGTCCCCCTCCTGCAGAAGCTTGTCAAAACTGCCCTGGATGCTGCCCGCCCACACGAACAGGAACACCGCCACCGCTACCATGGAGAGCAGAACCGCCGCACAATAGATGTAGGCCAGGTCTCCCGCGGAAAAGGCTGCCGCCACCATCAGGGGCACCACGCCGATGATGCACAGCGTGACTCCGGCCACGATGCAGAAGCGGTACCGCCCCGCGAAATCCTCCTTCCGCTTCCTGACGATTCCTTCCACGCCATACTGCAGGGTCAGATTCTCCTTCTCCAGATACCGGTACTTTTCCGTGTGCATGTCGCCGAGGATCAGGATTGCCACGCCGATGGCCACCACCACCAGCAGTATCACCATGCCTAACCCCCCTGCCATGTCCTCGCTTATGGCCGCAGCCCCACGCACTCCCGCATCCGGGCCATACTCCGCCAGGCCGCTGAGCACGATCATGGGGATGGGGGAGAGGACGCACAGTCCCGCCCCTAGGGCGATCCGTCCCGCCAGCTTCTTCACCAGGCTCATGAATCCATTGGCCTCCTCCAGGGAGACGGCCCTCTCCTTTACCGCCTCATAGGCATCGTCCGTCTCTGAGGGCAGCTCCTTTTCCAGATCGTCTTTCAATAGATAGTCCGTGCTGACCCCGAAGAGGCCGCTGAGGGCGATGATCTTGTCGATGTCCGGAATGGAAGCGCCGCTCTCCCATTTGCTCACGGACTGCCTGGAGATGTTCAGCTTCTCCGCCAGCTCCTCCTGTGACCATCCGTTCTTCTTCCTCAGTGCCATGACCTTTTCTGCCAGAATCATATTCTTTCCTGCCGCTCTCCAGCGGCTTTTCCTTTCCGCACGCTCCGTGCCGCTTTCCCAAGGGGCGTGGCCGATCGCCTCTCCGGCGCAGCCCTCATCCGCTGTCCTTAGGATGCAACAATCCTAGCAAAAAAGCCGGTTGACAACTACCAATTGCGCTTGGAAATTTGTCAACCGGCAGTTGCAGAAGCCCTCTGCCGCCGCAAGAACACTTTACTCGAACTGCGCGGCGTACAGCTTATAATAGAATCCCTTCCGCTCCATCAGGCTCTCATGGTTCCCCTGCTCCACGATGTCCCCTCTGTCCACTACAAGTATGTGGTCGGCATTCTGGATGGTGGACAGCCTGTGGGCGATCACGAAGCAGGTCTTGTCCTTCATCAGCTCCCGCATGGCCTTCTGGATCTTGCGCTCCGTGCTGGTGTCCACGTTGGAGGTGGCCTCGTCCAGGATGAGCATCCTGGCATCGTAGAGCATGGCCCGGGCGATGGTGAGGAGCTGCTTCTGGCCCTTTGAGATATTGCCGCCGTCCTCGCTGATGACCGTGTCATACCCCAAGGGCAGCCGCATGATGAAAGGATGGATATAGGCGGCCTTTGCCGCGGCCACCACCTCCTCCATGGTAGCCCCCTCCTTGCCGTAGGCGATATTGTCGAAGATCGTCCCCTTGAACACCCAGGTGTCCTGGAGCACCATGGCATAGGCCCCCCGCAGGCTCCTCCTGGTATAGTCCCTGATGTCTCCGCCCTCTACCAGGACCCTGCCGCTGTCCACGTCATAGAAGCGCATCAGCAGGTTGATGATGGTGGTCTTGCCGGCGCCGGTGGGGCCTACGATGGCCACCATCTTCCCTGCCCCCGCCTCCAGGTTCAGGTCATGGATGATGGTGCGGCCCTTGTCATAGCCGAAGTACACATGCTCCAGGGCCACATTTCCCTGCACGCCCGCCAGCTCCCTGGCGTTTCCCGCGTCCGCCAGCTCCTCTTCCTCGTCCAGCAGACCGAACACCCTCTCCGCCGCCGCCAAAGCCGAGTACAGCTCGTTGGTGATGTTGGCGATCTCGTTGATGGGGCCTGAGAACTTGCGGGAATACAGCACGAAAGAGGAAATCTGCCCCAGGGTGATGTTCCCCAGCATGTACAGGAAAGAGCCGAACATGGCGATCAGGCAAAGCCCCAGATTGCTGATGAAGTTCACCGACGGCCCCATGGTGACCCCATAATACTCCGCGTCATAGTAGGCCTCCGCCGCGTTCTGGTTGATGGTGTCGAAGCGCTCCGACACTCTGTCCTCATAGGCGTAAGCCATTATCGTCTTCTGCCCGGAGAACATCTCCTCCACGAAGCCGTTCATGATCCCGTAATTCTTCGAGCGCTTGGAATATCTGGGCTGCGTAATGCCCCGCATCCTGGCCGTGTAGATCACTGCCGCCGGAATGGTCACCAGCACCATCAGCGACATGGTGGGCGCGATGTAGATCATCATGGCCAGCGACCCCACCACGGTCACCAGGCTGGTCAGTATCTGCACCACGTCCGTGGCAATGCAGGTGCTGACTACATCTATATCATACGAAACCCGGCTGATAATGTCCCCGGCCTGGTTCCGGTCAAAATACCCCACCGGCAGCCGCATAAGCTTGTCGAACACATCCCCCCGCATCTTCCTGGCAATCCACTTCGAGATGCACATCATCATCATGTTGATGCAAATAGTGACCACAGAAGAACAAACATAGCAGAAAAGCATCCGCTTAGCATAATAATAAACCTGGTCGAAATCCACCTTCCCCGCCCCCGCCGAGGCCGCGTTGATGGCAGACCCCGCCATGCTGGGCCCCAGAAGCGCCAGGAAATTGCTGACGAAGCACAGCAAAATGATAAAGGCCAGAAGCCACTTATAAGCCCCCACATACCGCAACAGCCGCAACAGCGTCCCCTTCGTATCCTTCGGCTTCTTCCGAACACTCTCCCTCGATGCCATAATCCCTCTCCTCCCAGCCATCGCCCCAATCTAAGCGCCGCATCCATACCAGTCATCGCCCCAACCTGAAAGAATGCCCGCCCTCCGGGCATTCTTTCGCGTGAGACTGGCTTGTCCGGCGAATTCATTCGCCGACAAGCCTAGAAGTTCTTAGCCTGCGTACTTTGCAGGCTTAGAACTTCTTCTCACGCTTCTCACGCTATGTTCCCATCTGAACCCGATAGATCTCCTGGTACATAGGGCAGCTCTCCAGCAGCTGATCATGGGTGCCGTGGCCGATGATCTTCCCCTCCTCCAGGACAATGATGTCGTCCAGGCTCATGATGGAGCTGATGCGCTGGGCCACGATGATCGTAGTGGTGTCCGCGTGGTGCTCCCGGATGGCCTTCCGCAGGGCGGCGTCCGTCTTGTAGTCCAGCGCGCTGGAGGAATCGTCCAGAATCAATATATCCGGGGCCGCCGCCAGCGCCCTGGCGATCAGCACCCTCTGGCGCTGGCCGCCGCTCAGGTTGGCCCCTCTGACTACGGCCTTGTGTTCATATGTATCCTCGTACTCCCGGATGAAGTCCCGGGCCCTGGCGTCCGCGGCGGCGGCGTCCATCTGCTCCGGGGACACGTCCCGGCCGAAAGCGATGTTCTCCTTTAAGCTGTCCGCAAAGATCACGTCATTCTGGAACACCACGCCGAACATCCGGTGCAGCGCGTCCTTGTCATAGGTGCGCACGTCCTTCCCATCGATGAAGACGGCCCCCTCGTCCGCATCATAAAAACGCATCAGTAGATTGATGATCGTAGTCTTCCCGCAGCCGGTAGCGCCGATGATGCCCAGCGTCCCACCCTTTTTCATGGAAAAGTCGATGTCGTCCAGGGACTTCTGCCGCCCCTGGCCGTCGAACCTGCCGACAGCCTGCCCCGGGAAATGCTCCTCCCCCTGGGCCCTGCCGTAATTGAAGCCCACATGGTCGAAGACGATATAGTCCTCCCGCTCCGTTGCCGCGGCCTCCTCCTCCGGCAGCGGCACCAGCTCGTCCTGGGCGTGCACCACCGCCGCGATCCTGGCCGCGGAGGCGTTTGCCTTGGACATCATCATGAAGACCCGGTTCAGGCCCATGACCCCCATGGATATCATGTTGAAATAAGTGAGAAAGGCCAGGATGGCCCCGGGCTTGGTGACACCGCCGTTGACCCTGACAGCGCCCACCACCACCACGATGGTCAGGCCTACGTTCAGCACGAACGTCATCAGCGGCCCCGGCAGCGCCATGACGATGCCCGCCCGGATGTCCTTTCCCGCCATCTGCTCATTGGCCTCCCCGAAGCGGCGCACTTCGTAGTCCTCCTTGGAGAGGGCCTTCACCACCCGGATGCCGGTGATGTTCTCCCGCATGATCCGCACGATGTCGTCCACGCTCTCCTGCACCTTTTCGTACAGGGGAATGCCCTTCCAGGACACCCACACCACCAGCCCCACCATGATCGGCGCCAGGATGCACAGGACAGAGGCCAGCCCCACGTCCATGGTCAGGGTGATCGCGATGCCCCCTATCAGCAGGATCGGGGCACGCACCCCCATGGCCTGGAAGCTGCGGATGAAGTTCTGCACGTTATAGGAATCCGAGGTCATCCGGGAGTTCAGGGACGGCAGGCCGAATTCATCCACCTGGTTCCCCGACAATCCCAGGGATTTCCAGAAGAGATCCCTGCGGATCTCATAGATGCTCTCCTTGGCTACCTTGGTGGACATCCGGTTGGCTTTCACATTGGTCTGGCGCACGAAGACGGCCAGAGCGATCATCACCGCGCCCCACCCGAAGATCAGCGCCCTGCTCTGCCTGGGCACCACATCGTCCACCATATGCTCCAGGACGTAAGGGAGCATCAGCTCCCCCAGAGCGGCGATGGACTTAATCGTCATGGCCGCCACTATCATCCCGCGGTATTTCTTCAGATAAGAAAATATGAATCTCATGTTTATACACCCTGCACGCTCCGGCGCGCATATCAATCAAAACTCTGAGAACCCGCTTCTTCCCAATTCATCCCCTAGTTATAATCCACGTCCATCAGGCAAAGCCCCGCCGCCGGAGCCGTAGGGCCCGCCTTCTGCCGCACGAAGCCCGTGAGGGATTCCTTTACCTCATCCAGGGTGATGTTTCCATAGCCCACCTCCAGGAGCGTCCCCACCATGACACGCACCATGTTCTGGAGGAACCCGTTGCCGTGGAAAGTGAATGTCAGATACCCTCCCTCCCGTTCAATCTCAATGCTGTCCACATTCCGCACCGTGGACTTCTTCATCCTGGGGTTCACGCAGAAATTCCGAAAGTCGTGCTCCCCCTTCAAAAGCTCCGCCGCCTGGCGCATCTTCCCAAGGTCCGGCCGCTCGTCCAGCCTGACGCAGTACTTCCTGTCGAACACGGACTTCACCGGCCCGTCCTGGCAGGTGTATCGGTAGGTCTTGCCCGTGGTGTTGTACCGGGCGTGGAACCTGTCCGCGGCCTCCCTGACCTCCCGCACCGCGATGTCGTCCGGCAGATACCGGTTCATGTAATCCCGGATCTCCTCGCAGCCCATTTCCGTGTCCATCCAGGCGTTAGCCACCATGCCCTTCGCGTGGACCCCCGCATCGGTGCGCCCTGCCCCGATGACCTCCGTCTCCTTGCCGCACATCAGGCCCAGCACATGCTCCAGCTTCCCCTGGATGGTGTTCTTCTCCGGCTGGCGCTGCCACCCAAGGTAACGGCTCCCGTCGTATTCCAGCAAAAATTTAAAGTTCTTCATCTGTCCTCTCCTGTCTTGAAAAATATGCCCTCTATCTGGTAAGATAAGTTAATATAATAAGTATAAGGTAAAATGCCACATAAAGCAAACATAACCGTCCCGCAGGAAAAAGTCAAGCCCTAAAAGAAAAAATAGGGAAAACGGCAGCCGCCGGACAAAAAAACAAGGAGCCCTGACTATGAAAAACGATTATCTCACAGAAAAAAAGCCCCTGAGCGCGCTGATCATATTCGCCCTGCCCATGATTATCGGGAATCTCTTCCAGCAGACCTATACCATGGCCGACTCCGCCATCGTGGGCCGCCTGGTGGGGGAGGATGCCCTGGCCGCCGTGGGGGCCAGCTACGCCCTGACCAATATCTTCATCTGCATCGCTGTGGGCGGAGGCGTGGGGGCCTCGGTCATCGTCAGCAGGTACTTCGGCGCTAAGGAGTACAACCGGATGAAGCTGGCCGTCTCCACGGCTTTCCTGTCCTTCCTGGCCGTCAGCGTCCTCCTGGCCGCATTCGGCCTGCTTTTCAGCCGCCAGATCATGCTTGCCCTGCACACGCCCCAGGAGGTGCTGGACATGGCGGCGCAGTACCTGGGCATCTATTTCCTCGGCCTCCCCTTCCTGTTCATGTACAATGTGATCTCCTCCATGTTCAACGCCCTGGGGAAGTCCAAGGTGCCCCTGTGCTTTCTGGTCTTCTCCTCTCTCTTCAACATCGCCCTGGACCTGGTTCTGGTCAGGCAGTTCCACATGGGCGTGGCCGGGGTGGCGTGGGCCACGCTGATCGCCCAGGGCATCTCCGCGCTGCTCTCCTTCGGGGTGTTCCTCTATGTCCTGAAAAAACTGGACTGCGGGAAGACCCGGGCCTTCGACAAAAAGGAGCTGGCGGACATGACGAAGATAGCCCTGCCCTCCATCCTCCAGCAGTCCATCATCTCCATCGGCATGATGCTGGTGCAGTCCGTGGTGAACGGCTTCGGCCCCCAGGCCCTGGCGGGGTTCTCCGCGGGCATCCGGGTGGAGTCCATATGCGTGGTGCCCATGGCCGCCATCGGCAACGCCATGTCCTCCTACACGGCCCAGAACATGGGCGCGAAAAAGGAAGACCGCATAGTAATCGGATACCATGCGGCCAACAAGATGGTGATTTTCTGTGCCATTGTCATCTGCCTGGCCCTGGAGCTGTTCCACGGTCAGATGATCGCATTCTTCCTGGGCAGCCAGGGGACAGAGACAGCCATCGCCACCGGAAACGACTATCTCGTCTTCATGGGATGGTTCTTCTGCCTCATCGGCTTCAAGATGGCCGTGGACGGGCTGCTGCGGGGCGCGGGGGACATGAAGATGTTCACTGTCGCCAACCTGGCGAACCTGTTCTTCCGGGTGGCCGCCTCCATGTCCCTGGCCCCGGTCTTCGGCATTCAGATGGTGTGGGTCACGGTGCCCGTTGGATGGCTGATCAACTGGGCCATCTCCTTTGCCCGGTATCGGACGGGGAAGTGGCGGCCCACCTAGAAAGCTTCTCTTCCCGTAGCGGACAGACCCAGCTTTCACAGATCTTCAATAAGGCTTTTGGGAATCCCCCCAAAAGCCTGCTATACTTTAGCTAGAATCGGATCAAGGAGTCGTCGTACTTCTAAAGTGCATTCTGCATAGAACTGTAGGA
>CAMTBF010000162.1 GCA_947068385.1 uncultured Lachnospiraceae bacterium | reverse complement strand
ATAAGTCTATAGCCTGTTCTGACTGGCTATAAACTTATTATACGAGGAGGAGAGAGCATGTTCATCGGCAGAGAGCGGGAGCTGGCATCCCTGGAAAGACTATACACGTCCGATAAATTCGAGTTCGCAGTCATCTATGGCCGCCGCCGTGTGGGGAAGACTGCGCTCATCAGCCGGTTCATCGGAGACAAAAGGGCCATCTACTTTATGGGCGTGGAGAGCAGCGCCAGGCAGAACCTGGAGAACCTCAGCAGGAACATCATGGAGTTCGGGACAGGCATCCAGGCGGATACGGCCTTTGCCTCCTTTCAGGCCGCCCTGGAATATGTCTTCTGGCTGGCCCAAAAGGAGCGCCTGGTCCTGGCGATCGACGAATACCCCTATGTGGCCCGGGCCTCCAAGAGCCTTGCGTCCACCCTGCAGCTTTTGATCGACCGGTACAAGGACGGATCAAAACTGATGCTGATCCTCTGCGGCTCGTCCATGTCCTATATGGAAGACCATGTACTGGCCTACAAAGCGCCCCTTTATGGCAGGCGGACAGCGCAGATGAAGATACTGCCCTTTGGCTTTGGGGATGTCTGCCGGTATTTCCGACATTTTTCCGGCGAAGACAAGGCCCTGGCCTACGGCATGGTGGGAGGGACGCCCCAGTACCTGCTGCAGATGGACCAGCGCCTGAGCATAGAGGAGAACATGAAGAACACCTTTCTGAACGCCACGTCATCCCTCTTCGAGGAGCCGGAAAATCTGCTGAAGCAGGAGGTCAGGGAGCCCGCGCTGTACAATGCGATCATCACGGCCATAGCCACCGGCGCGTCCCGCATGGCGGAGATCTCCACAAAGGTGGGGGAGGACACCAGTGTCTGCGCCACCTATATGAAGAACCTGACGGCCCTGGGGCTGATACGGCGGGAGACGCCTTACGGCGAAAAGGCATCCCGGAAGTCCGTTTATGCCATCGACGACAACATGTTCCGGTTCTGGTATCGGTTCGTGCCCCAGCTCAGCTCCGTCATCGGACGGGGGGCCAGCGACCTGGCCTATCAGCGGATCGAGCCATATCTGTCGGATTACATGGGGAAGGTGTTCGAGGAGATATGCAGGCAGTATCTGTGGGAGCTGCTGCTGAAGGGCGAATCGCCTGTGGAATTCAGGGAGCTGGGCCGCTGGTGGGGGACCGACCCGTCCACCCGCAGCCAGACAGAGATCGATATCATGGGCGAGCAGGATAAGGACACCGCGCTGTTCGCCGAGTGCAAATGGACAAATGAAAAGGTGGACGCGGGCATCCTGGAGACGCTGGACAGGCGCAGCCGGATATTCCATTATGGGAAAGCGCACTTGTATCTGTTTGCGAAAAAGGGCTTTACGAAAGGCTGCGAGGAGGCTGCCCATCGGATGGGAAACGTGGCGCTGGTGGGATATGAAGACCTGCTGGAGAAAATCATGGAAGACCGGTAGCGGCTCAGGCCCTGGCCGGACTGCCGCGGGGCCTTGCCGGAAATCCCCGTAAAATGCCCGCCGGAAAGTGGACTTTTTTGCCGTGGTATGATATACTGACTACCTGAAACGATGAAATCCCTGAAAAGTACCATACAAATACGGAGGGCGACTGGATGGGGGATATATGGGGGTTCTTTGAAAGCATCAACGAAATCGTATATGTTGCGGACATAGAGACTTACGAACTGATCTATATGAACAAAAAGGCCATGGAGGTCTTTGGCGTGGGTTCCCTGGCGGAAGTGGAGGGACGGCCATGTTACCAGATCCTGCGGGGAGGCTCTTCCCCCTGCTCGTTCTGCCACGGATGCGCTTCGGACAAAGGCTGCTTTGAGCAGCAGTATTACCATAGGCAGATGGACAGACATTTCCTGCTCAGAAGCGCGCTCCTGACCAAGGACGGAAGACGCTGCCGCCTGGAGATGGCCCTGGACATAAGCGATGCAGAGCAGCAGAAGACCATGGTGCAGAGCGTCCAGAACCTGGAGGCCATCATCAACGAAGGGCTCCGGGTGGCCCTGCTGGAGGAGACCCCGGACCGGTCCCTGGAGGTGCTTCTGGCATACCTGGGAAAGGCCCTGGAGGGCGAGCGGACCTATATATTCGAGAGGAATCCGGAGGGCTGCGACGACAATACCTACGAGTGGACGGCCCCCGGGGTGCGGCCGGAGAAGGAGAACCTCCAGAACGTCCCCCCGGAGGTCTGCGCCAGCTGGTACAGGAACTTCAGCATAGGCAAGCATATCGTCATCAACGACCTGGAGGCCATCAGGCTCACCGACCCGCTCCAGTACGAGAACTTGAAGCAGCAGGACATCCATTCCCTGGTGGTGGTCCCGCTGTACGACGACGGCAGGATCATCGGCTTCTACGGGGTGGACAACCCTCCGGTGAGATCTTTGGAATACACCTCGAACATGCTGCAGACCGCAGCCTACTTCATCGTCTCCTCCCTGCGGCGGCGCAACCTGGTCAGGGAGCTGGAAAAGCGCAGCCACAATGTGCTCTATGCCCTCAACGTGGACTATCTGGGCATCTACCAGGTGGACTTCACCACAGACATCTGCCAGATTTACCGGGAGAACGAATTCCGTGGGACGGACCAGCCCGTCAACTTCGCCCAGGGGTACCAGACGGCCATGGAGAGGTACATCTCCCGGTATGTGGTTCCCGGGGACCAGGAGAGGCTGCGTATGGTGACGAAAAAGGAGTACATCCTGGCGCAGCTTATGACCAAGAAGAAATTTTTCGTCCGCTACCAGGTGAAGGACAATCCCATTGGCCTGAAGAACCTGGAGATCCATTTCTCCGTCACGGGGAAGGAGGCGGAGGGGCAGAGCGCGATCTTCGCCTTCCGGGACGTGAACGCCCTGGTGGAGCAGGAGGAAAGATACAAGTCGGAGGCCAGGCAGAGCCTGGAGGACATCCTGGAAGGGGCCAGGACGGGCATCTGGACCATCGAGCTGGAGGAGGGCTGCGAGCCCCGGATGTACGCGGACAGGACCATGCGCATGCTCCTGGGCGCGCCGGAGGAGATCGGGCCCCAGGAGTGCTACAGGCGCTGGTATGGGAACATCGACCCGGACTATGTGGACATGGTGCAGGACGCGGTGCGGGAGATCGTGGAGCGGGGGCGCTCCGAGGTGGTGTACCCCTGGAACCATCCCACGCTTGGGAAGATCTACGTCCGCTGCGGCGGCATCCCGGACAGAAAGTTCAAAAAGCCCGGGGTCAGCCTCAACGGATACCATCAGGACATCACGGAGATCATGGTGACAAGGAAGAAGCAGGAGCAGGCCATCATGGAGCTGCTGGAGAAGGTGAGGCGGGCCAACTCGGCCAAGAGCGAATTCCTCTCCCATATGTCCCATGACCTGCGCACGCCCATCAACGGGATCCTGGGCATGCTCACCATCATGGACCAGACCGGTGAGGATCCCGGGCGGCAGCAGGACTGCAGGGAGAAGATACGGGTGTCCACGGAGCACCTGCTGTCCCTGGTGAACGATGTGCTCCAGATCAGCAAGCTGGACAGCGGCCTGCCCGCTGCGGTGGAGGAAAGCTTCGACCTGCGGGACACGCTGCGGGACTGCATCACGATCATGTCTCCCCATGCGGAGGAGGCGGGGATCCGGCTGGCGCTGGAGGCGGCGGATCTGCGGCACAGCAGGCTGATCGGCAACCCGCTGCATGTGCGGCAGGTCCTGACGAACATCATTGACAACGGAATCAAATATAACCGGCAAGGCGGTTCCGTATCGATCCAGGCCAGGGAGCTCTCCTGCCAGGGCGGCCTGGCGGAATACGAATTCGTAATAAAGGATACCGGAATCGGCATAGGGGAGGAATTCCAGAAACACATCTTCGAGCCTTTCACCCAGGAGGACCACGGGGCAAGGACGTACTACAGCGGCGCGGGCCTGGGCATGTCCATCGTAAAGAAGCTGGCGGACCAGATGGGGGGCGCGGTGGAGGTGGAGAGCCGGATCGGGCAGGGAAGCGTCTTCCGGGTCAGGCTGTCCCTCCGGGTGGACGGGAAAGAGGAGGAGCGGCCCGGGGACCGGGAGGCGGACGCCCCTGCCGACATATCGGGGATGCGCGTCCTTCTGGTGGAGGACAATGAGGTCAACTGCGAGATCATGAAGTTCCTCCTGGAACAGGCGGGGGCGGCGGTGGTCACGGCAAATGACGGAAAGGTCGCCGTGGACGCGTTTCGGGCCTCGGAACGCGGCGCTTTCCACTGCATCCTCATGGATTTGATGATGCCGGTGATGAGCGGGTTCGAGGCCGCCCGCATGATCCGCGGCCTGGACAGGGCGGACGCGGGGAAGGTGCCCATCATCGCCCTGTCGGCCAACGCTTTCGAGGAGGACATCGCCATGGCGAAGGACGCGGGGATGGACGAGCATCTGGCGAAGCCCGTGGACATGGGCAGGCTGTTCCAGGTGATGCGGCGGCTGCGAAACGAGTGTCAGGCTTAGGACGGAGGGTTGATATGATCATCGATTTCCATACACATTCATTTCCGGAGGCGCTGGCCGGCCGGGCCATCGACAGGCTGGCGGCCAGCTCCAGGGCCAGGAACTACCTGGACGGGACGGCCGGGGCGCTGCGGGCTTCCATGAGGGAGGCGGGGGTGGACTACTCCGTGCTGCTGCCCGTGGTGACCAGGACAGGGCAGCAGGAGGACATCAACCGGGCCGCCATTGAGACCAACAGGCACTCCGCGCAGACAGGGCTGATATCCTTCGGCGGCATCCATCCGGAGAACGGGGATTACAGGGAGATCCTGCGTAGGCTGTCGGAGAATGGCGTGAAAGGGGTGAAGATTCATCCCGTCTTCCAGCGGGTGGCAATCGACGACATCCGGTATCTGCGCATCATAGAATGCGCCAGCGAAAATGACATGATTGTCATAACCCACGCGGGATACGACATCGGCTTCCCGGGGGATGACTTCTCCTCCGTGGGCCGGATAGAGAGGATGCTGGACGCGGTGAAGCCCAAAAAGCTCGTGCTGGCCCACATGGGCGGATGGGACTGCTGGGAGGAGGTGGAGGAGCGCATCGTGGGCCGGGACGTGTGGCTGGACACGGCCTTCTCCCTGCTTCCCATAGAGGCCGCGCCGGGCACGGTGCGCAGCCCCCAGGAGAACCCGCCTCTGTCCAGGGAGCAGTTCCTGCGGATGGTGAGGCGGCACGGCGCAGAGCGCATCCTCTTCGGCACGGACAGCCCCTGGAGCGGGCAGCGGCAGATGGTGGAGGCCATCCGGGACAGCGGGCTTGACCCGGAGGAGCAGGAGGCAGTGCTGTGGGGGAACGCGGCGGGGCTGCTGCGGCTTTAGGAGCCGGGGGATATTCCGGAACAGGAGGACAGCGGACATGGGGAATTACCTGAACATCGGCAATGCCGGGTTTACCGCAATGCGCAGGGGGACTTATGTGGACAAGACGGGCATGATCTCGTTCATGAACGGCGTCCTGGGTACGGCCGACAAGATGGTCTGCGTCAGCAGGCCCAGGCGGTTCGGCAAATCCTTCGCGGCGAAGATGCTCTGCGCCTATTATGATAAAAGCTGCGATTCCAGGGCGCTCTTCCAGGGAACGGAGATTGCGGGGGACGCTTCCTTTGAGAAGCACCTGAACCATTACAATGTCATCTACCTGGACATCACGCTGTTCACAGCCCGCGCCGCCAGCATAAAGGACGTGGTGCAGAATATCGACGACGCGGTCAGGAGGGAGATCGAGGAAGCCTTCCCCGATGCCCCCAGGGGCTCTGACCTGGCGGAGACCCTGGCCAACACTGCCAGGGCCATCGGCGAGAGGTTCATCATGATCATCGATGAATGGGACGCGATTTTCCGGGAGGCGAAGAACGACATAGCGGTACAGGACAAATATATCGCTTTCCTGCGGAGCCTGTTCAAGAGCAGCTGGACGGATATGGTATTCGACGCGGCTTATATCACGGGAATCCTGCCGATCAAGAAATACGGCACGCAGTCCGCCATGACGGATTTCAGGGAATACTCTATGATTCTGCCCGTGCCGCTGGAGAGATATGTGGGATTTACGGAAGAAGAAGTGCGGGAGCTGTGCGCTGGGTCAGACCTGGCTTTCGAAGATGTCCGTAGATGGTACGACGGGTATGTAGTAGGGGGCGATACGCATATTTACGCGCCCAAATCGGTCATGGATGCCGTACTGCGAGGGCAGATCGGCAACTACTGGACCGCATCCGAGACCTACGAGGCCCTCAAAATCTATATAGACATGGACGAGGACGGCCTGAAGGAGGCCATCGTCCATATGCTGGGCGGAGGGCGGGTCAGCATAGACGCCGGCACCTTCCAGAACGACATGACCACGATCACATGCCGGGACGACGTCCTCACCCTGCTGATCCACCTGGGCTACCTGGCCTATGATGCCGACAGCAGGTCGGTATACATCCCCAATGAGGAGATCCGGGAGGAGTTCGTCCGCGCGCTGAAGAGAGGGAAGCACGCCGAGGTGGCAAAGCTCATCCGCAATTCAGACCAGCTCCTGGAGTCCATCCTGGACATGGACGAGGAAGCCGTAGCCGCCGCCATCGAGGAGGCCCACAAGGCGGGAGCGGCCCCCACCTTCTACAACAACGAGCAGGCCCTGCGCAGCGTGATCCGTCTGGCCCTCATCAGCTGCGTGGACGAATTCCTGCAGATTGAGGAGCTGCCCTCCGGACACGGATACGCCGATGTGGTATTCTTCCCCAAGAAGACCTCTTCCCTGCCGCTGTTGCTGATCGAACTGAAATGGAACAGGACGAAAAAAGGCGCCATCAGCCAGATCCGCAGCAGGGATTACCCCCAGGCAGTGAAGGACTACGGCGGCGAAATCCTCCTGGTAGGAATCACCTACGATGCCAAGACCAAAAAGCATACCTGCAGGATAGAGGAATGTGTGTAAAGCATCCATGGTGTGGATTATAGATTTTGAGATGAGGAGGTTCATGAATGAAATCGGCAGACGTTTTTGATATTTCACAATTTGATGCATACAGGGAAGACAACAGACGTGAAGTGAAGAAAGCCAATGGAGGTCTGCCGCTTTCGCTTTGGGACACATATTCGGCTTTTGCCAATTGCTATGGCGGTGTCATCATCCTCGGTGTAAAGGAAGAAAAGGATGGCAGCTGGAGAACGACAGGATTGCGGAATGCATCCAAGCTTTGCAGGGAATTCTGGAATGCCATTAATGACCGTAAGAAGGTGAGCTTGAATCTTTTGTCGGAGGAGGATGTGCAGATTTATACTGTAGGTGAAGATGATGACGTTGTTATGGTCATTAATGTGCCTATAGCGAAAAGGGAGCAGAAACCGGTTTATGTCAATGATGACATATTTGGCGGTACTTTTCGTAGAAATTATGAAGGTGATTATCACTGTACCAGATTACAGGTAAAGACCATGCTCCGCGATCAGACAGAAAAGACGATGGACATGGAGGTGCTTGATGAAGCGCTTTTTATTAGTATTTTCCATTATTTTTAGGATTTATGTATTGACAGAATGCCTT
>CAMTBF010000161.1 GCA_947068385.1 uncultured Lachnospiraceae bacterium | reverse complement strand
CATTTCCGATAGAGCCGCGCTCCTCCGTCGGCATCAGGTCCAGTCCGACGCAGGCGTAGGCGACGCCGCATCTGCCGAGGCTGTCCAGCTCGCTGTAGGATTCGAAGGACTGCGTGGTAAGCTCCTCCTCGGAAAAATAGGGGACATTGCCGTTTACCGCCGCGCAGGGCTCCCCGGAATATGCCCCGATGTCCGCAGGGCTGAAAGGGGCTGCGGGAATCTGCGGTTCCGGTTCCGGCCGATCTTCCGCTTGGCCGGATACGGAGACCATATCCGGCTGGGACTGGGAGGATATGGCTGATTCGTCCCCGGACTGGGAGCCTGCAGCTTGCGTCGGGAGGGCTTCCGCTGATTCCTGCGGGCTTTCGGCGTAAGGGGAAGCGGACGCAGTCGGTGACGGCGCTTCGTAGCTGGCAGGGGAGCGGTCCGTCCCTGTAGCGGACGGCGCCTGGGCGCAGGAGCATAGCAAGAGCGCGAGGACGGCAATCAGGCTTATTCTGGTCTTTTTCATCTTTGGTGTCTCTCCTTTTTCCTTTCCCCTTATTCTAACAGAATGGCCCTCATATTTCCAGACCGCAGGAAATATTTTTGGAAGACAGAAAAATAGCCCTAAAAAATATGCGAAAAATGTTGACAAGGCGAAGAATTATGATTAAAATAGATTACGTCAATTTCAAAAGACGATGACGGAGCGAGTACGTATTTTCGAAATGTCACAGAGAGCCGCGTAAGCTGAGAAGCGGTACGAGTAGAAGGTATGGAAAATCCCTCCTGAGTTGCAGCACCAAAGCAGAAGTGCGAGTAGATGCTGACGGGTTCCTTCCGTAAAAGAGGACGCATATGTTGGTATGTCGTAGATGGGACAAGAAGAAAAGGCTGGCTTCTACCGTTTGCGGTGGAGGCCGTTTTTTATGTGCAGGCCCGCATATGGAAGCCAGCTGCTGCGAAGCACGCGGGCCGGGCAGGGGAGGAAGGCATTCCCCGCCGGATTTTGAAAACAAGGAGGCATGAACATGAAAAAATCGTTGGAAATCAGATGGCACGGAAGAGGGGGCCAGGGGGCGAAGACCGCGGCGCTCCTGCTGGCGGATGTGGCGTTCAAGGCGGGGAAGTTCGTCCAGGGCTTCCCGGAGTACGGCCCGGAGCGCATGGGAGCGCCCATCACGGCTTACAACCGGATCAGCGAGGAGCCTGTCACGGTCCACTCCAATATCTACTCCCCCGACTATGTGGTTGTAGTGGATGACGGCCTGCTGGAGAACACGGACGTGACCCACGGCCTGAAGGAGGACGGCGCCGTCATCATCAACACGGAAAAAGAGAAGGAAGAGGTGCTCCCGCTCCTGCACGACTACAAGGGCGCAGTCTATACCCTGAACGCCAAGGACATCTCCTTGAAGACGCTGGGGAAGAATTATCCCAATTCCCCCATGCTGGCGGCGGTGGTGGCAGTGTCCGGAGCCATGGAGCCGGGGACGTTCATGAAGGAGATGGAAGCCTCTTTCCACCATAAGTTCGCCAAGAAACCGGAAGTCATCGACGGCAACATGAAGGCCCTGGAGATGACCTTCGCGGAGATCGCCAAAAGCTGCTGAGGACAGGGCCTCTGTACATATGACGGGACACATGAGAAAGAAAGGCAGGAGAATTCCATGATAAGCGACAAGATAAATGAGAACACTCCCTGGCAGGACATAACGGAGGGGAACAAGATCTTCCAGGCGGCCACATCCAGGGAATTCCACACAGGGGAATGGCGCACCTCCACACCGGTGTGGGACAGGGAGAAATGTAAGCAGTGTCTGCTGTGCACGCCGGTCTGCCCGGACTCCTCCATTCCGGTGAAGGAGAAGGCGCGCGGGGACTTCGACTATGACCACTGCAAGGGCTGCGGCATCTGCGCAAAGGCATGCCCTTTCGGCGCGATCACCATGAAGGAGGGAAAATAGATGGCTGTGAGAGAACGTTTGTCCGGCAACGAGGCGGTGGCCTATGCCATCAGGCAGATCAATCCGGACGTGATGCCCGCATTTCCCATCACGCCCTCCACGGAGATCCCCCAGTATGTGGCCAACTACATCGCCAACGGGGAGATCGACACGGAGTTCATCCCGGTGGAGAGCGAGCACAGCTCCATGAGCGCCGCCGTGGGGGCCTCGGCGGCAGGGGCCAGGGCGCTCACGGCCACCTCCTCCTGCGGACTGGCGCTGATGTGGGAGGAGCTGTACGTGGCGGCCTCCAACCGGCTGCCTCTTGTGCTGGCCCTGGTGAACCGCGCCCTATCCGGCCCCATCAACATCAACGCGGACCATTCCGACAGCATGGGCGCAAGGGACAGCGGCTGGATCCAGATCTACGCGGAGTCCAACCAGGAGGCCTACGACAATTTCCTGCAGGCCTACCCCATTGCCGAGCATAAGGACGTGATGCTTCCGGTGATGATCTGCCAGGACGGCTTCATCACCAGCCACGGCGTGGAGAACATTTTGCTGGAGGAGGACGAGAAGGTCCGGGCATTCGTGGGGGAAAGGAATCCGGAGCACTATCTCCTGAACCCGGAGGAGACGCTGGCGGTAGGGCCTTACGCCGTCTCCAGCTATTACATGGAGACCAAGCGGGGGCAGCGCCAGGCCATGATCAATGCCCGCAGGGTGATCCTGGAGGTGGCGGAGCGCTTTCGGGAAATGACAGGCCGGGAGTACGGCTTCTTCGAGGCCTACCGCATGGAGGACGCGGAGTATGCGGTGGTGCTCATCGGCTCCGCGGCGGGCACCTGCAAGGCGGCCATCGAGCAGATCCGCAGCACCACGGGAAAGAAGGTGGGCCTGGTGAAGATCAGGGTGTTCCGGCCCTTTCCGGAGGAGGAGATCGCCGCGGCCCTGGCGGATGTGAAGGCGGTGGCCATCCTGGACCGCTCGGAGATGTTCTCCGCCACGGGAGGCCCGCTGGGGGCAGAGGTGAGGGCGGCGCTGTATCAGGCGAGAGGCAGGGCAGAGGCCGTGAACTATTTCTATGGACTGGGCGGCAGGGACATCACGGTGGAGGATTTCTGCCAGGTCTATGAGAGGCTGGAGCGGATCGCGGCGGAGCATGAGATAACGGACATGTATGATTACATAGGGCTGCGCAGCCGATGAGAAATGATCGTGCGGAAATAGCTTGTATTTCCCTGTAAAGGAGCAGATTATGGAAGCAGTATATAATTTTAAAGAAATGATGAACAGACCGGAACGCCTGGCACCGGGGCACAGGATGTGCGCGGGCTGCGGCGGGGCCATCGCGGTCCGCGGGGTGCTGCGGGCGCTCCACGAGGGGGACAGGGCGGTGGTGGGCAATGCCACGGGGTGCCTGGAGGTGTCTTCCTTCATGTATCCTTATACGGCATATGAGGACAGCTATATCCACAATGCCTTTGAGAACGCGGGCGCTACCCTTGCCGGGGTGGAGACTGCCTACAGGGTGCTGAAAAAGAGGGGCAAAATTAAGGAGGACTATAAATTCATCACCTTCGGAGGGGACGGCGGCACCTACGACATCGGCTTCCAGTCCCTGTCCGGGGCCATGGAGCGGGGCCATGACATGGTGTACGTATGCTATGACAACGGTGCCTATATGAACACCGGAACCCAGCGCTCCTCCGCCACCCCTCAGTTCGCGGATACCACCACCACGCCTGCGGGCAGGGCATCCAACGGCAAGGTGCAGACCAGGAAGGACCTGACTGCCATCATGGCGGAGCACCATATCCCCTACGCGGCCCAGACGACCTTCACCAACAATTTCAAGGATCTGCACACCAAGGCGGAGAAGGCCATCTACACGCCGGGGGCGGCGTTCCTGAACATCTTTGCCCCATGCCCCAGAGGCTGGGGGTATGAGCCCTCTGAGCTCATGAGCATCTGCCGGACGGCAGTGGACACCTGCTACTGGCCTCTGTATGAGGTGGTGGACGGAAAATGGATCCTGAGCTACGAGCCGAAGAACAAGCTCCCCATAGAGGAGTTCCTGCGCTCCCAGAGGAGGTTCCGCCATCTGTTCAGCCCTGAAAACGAAGAGCTGATCGGGGAATTCCAGAGAGAGGTGGACAGGCGCTGGGAGGAGCTGCGGACGCGGTGCGGCCTGTATTCTTGATGATCAGATTTACCTTGTTTTGGGTATTGTTTTCATATAGTCGAAGGTGATAGCCGCTCTCATTGCGTATGGAGAGCGGCTACGCTTTTAACCGGAAAGAAGGAAACCATAATTTTTTTACAAAGGCATTGAAAAAGAACAGATGTTCTGGTAAAATGATGTAAGGGGAGAGAATCCTGCATGGCCGGACGGGTCTGGAAAGGGGGGAGCTGGGGATGCCGGGGGAGAAGAAGCGTATTTATGCGGCAATCGATTTGAAATCTTTCTATGCCTCAGTAGAATGCGTGGAGCGGGGGCTGGATTCCATGGACACGAATCTGGTGGTGGCGGACGGCAGCCGCACGGAGAAGACGATTTGCCTGGCGGTGTCGCCCTCCCTGAAAGCCTACGGCATCCCGGGCAGGCCCAGGCTCTTCGAGGTGATTCAGAAGGTCAGGGAGGCGAATGCCCATCGGCAGTGCCTGGCGCCGGGGCGAAAGCTCGTTGGCAGCTCCTACAGCGCAGCACAGCTATCCGCTTCGCCGGAGCTGTCCGTGGATTTCATCACGGCTCCGCCGCGGATGGCGCTGTATCTGGAATACAGTACAAGGATATACGATATTTATCTCAGATATGTGGCGCCGGAGGACATCCATGTCTATTCCATCGACGAGGTCTTCCTGGATGTGACCCACTATCTGGAAGCCAGCCGTCTCACGGCCAGGGAATTTACGGAGAGGATGATACGGGATGTGCTGCGGGACACGGGGATTGTGGCCACGGCTGGGATAGGCACGAACCTCTACCTGTGCAAGGTGGCCATGGACATCGTGGCCAAGCATGTAGAGCCGAATCAGGACGGCGCGCGGATTGCGGAGTTGGACGAGATGGAGTACCGGAGCCGCCTGTGGGGGCACCGCCCACTGACGGATTTCTGGCGGGTAGGCAGGGGATACGCGAAGAAGCTGGAGGAGAACGGCCTCTATACCATGGGGGATATCGCCAGATGCTCCCTGGGAGGGCCTTCGGACTATCACAATGAAGAGCTGCTCTACCGGCTCTTCGGGGTCAACGCGGAGCTGCTGATCGACCATGCCTGGGGGTACGAGCCATGCACCATCGCGGATGTAAAGTCATACAAGCCCCAGGCCAGCAGCATGGGGGCCGGACAGGTGCTGCACTGCCCCTATGATTTCCACAAGGCGAAGCTGATCGTGCGGGAGATGACGGATCTCCTGGCCCTTGACCTGGTGGACAAGGGGCTGGTGACGGACCAGATGGTGCTGACCATCGGCTATGACGTGGAGAGCCTGACGGATCCGGAGATACGCAAAGCCTACAAGGGTCCTGTCACCACAGACCGGTACGGGCGGAAGGTTCCCAAGCATGCCCACGGCTCGGCCAACATAGGACGCTTCACTTCCTCCACGAAGCTGATCATGGATGCGGTGATGGAGATTTATGACAGGGTCGTAGACAAAAACCTGCTGGTAAGGCGGGTGACCGTGGCTGCCGGGCATGTGGTGAGGGAAGGCGAGGCCGTGCCGGAGGAAACCTACGAACAGCTGGACATCTTCACGGATTACGAGGCGCTGTCGAAGCAGAGGGAAGAGGAGGAGGCCGCCCTGAAGCGGGAGCGGAAGATGCAGGAGGCCATATTGGAGATAAAGAAGAAATTCGGGAAGAACGCGATTCTGAAGGGGATGAACCTGGAGGAGGGGGCTACCACAGTAGCGCGCAATGGGCAGATCGGCGGGCACAAGGCCTAGCGTGGGCCAGGGGCTGCGGGGAGCCGCACAGGGAAAGGAAGGGAATCTTATGGGAGAAGGAATCTTGAAGAACGACCACTGTTATGACGACATCATCGACCTGCCCCACCATGTCTCCAAGCTGCACACTCCTATGCCGGTGGCCGACAGGGCGGCGCAGTTCATGCCCTTCGCGGCGCTCACGGGCTTCGGGGACGCCATCGAGGAGACGGGGCGGCTGACGGCCGAGAGGCCGGAGCTGGAGGAGGATGTCATCGAGGAGCTTGACGGGAAGCTGCAGTATCTGAGAGAGCGGGCGAAGGAGCATCCGGAGATTTCGATTACCTATTTCCGGCCGGATGCCAGAAAGGCCGGGGGAGCCTATGCTACTGCCGCCGGGCGGATCAGGAAGGTGGATTTTTATGAGCGCGTGCTGGTCTTGGAGGACGGTACGGAGGTTCCCATGCAAGCGGTGGTGGGGATGGAAGGGGAGGTATTTTCTGATTTGGAGGAATTGGGGTGAGCGGGCTGTGGCCGTGGGGCGGCTGCAGTCAACTGCGATTTTCGTCGATGTGCGGTATAAATTATAAAAAAGTTCGCCTTACTGGCATGTAAGGCGAACTTTTTTATTACTTCTAACATTTTATACCCAATGTGTGGGCAGTGCAAGTCTAAATTTATTTTTGTCAATATTTGCTAGATTCGTTTATGTTTCTCATGGGTTTTTATGTATTTCGCAGATAAATTTTGGCTAAATTGCCATATTCGGCATTTAGCCGTGCGTTTTGCGCTGCTTTCCGAAGGGAGGCGCGGGGGGCGAAAAGGGCCGAAAAAGTTCGCCTTACATGCCAGTTAGGCGAACTATTTGGAGGGTGGCAGGAGGTGCAGGGGCTGATTTGACGCCTCTGGGGTGTATGGGCAGGGATTTGACGCCTGTGGCATGTGCATCAGGCGATAGCCTGTGGGCATGCTGTCCTGCCTGGAAATGGGCGCAGGGAGGCGGAGCGGAATGCCTGAGACGAGCAAGGACGAATACAATGTCACCGAGATGTACAATAGAAAGCAAGAGAAGCTTGCTCTTGTCGAGCATTATGAGAGGATGCGGGAGCTGGGATGCTTCACTCTACAGGACATCACCGAGATGGTAGGGGAGCGGTCGGCTGTTACCTACCTGGTGAACGATTACCAGAGGAAGGGGTACATCGACAGGATACACCGCAATCTGTACACGGTGATGGATACGGAGAGGGAGGAGCCGATGCTGACGCGGTATCAGATCGGCAGCAGGCTGTTCCCGGACGCGCATATTGCACTGCGCAGCGCGTTCGAGGCGTGGGGGTATGCGCCGCGGAGGGGGAATGAGGTCTTCGTGGCCACGGGGACCAGGTTCACGGATTTCCGGTATAACGGGGTGTTCTACCGCAGGGTGCATCCGAAGACAGAGGCCAGCACGGAATGGGTGGCCGGGGCTTTGGTGACCAGCCTGGAGCAGACGGTGGTGGACAGCCTGCACAGCTACGAGGGGAGCAGGGGGCTGGAGGATGTGGTGGAGTGCATCGTGCGGCTTCCCCGGCTGGATGCGGACAAGCTGCTGGGATGTCTGGAGAGGTATGGGAATGGGTATCTTTATCAGAAGTGCGGGTATGTGCTGGAGCAGCTGCAGGAGTATGTGGGGCTGCCGGAGGCTTTTTACCGGGAGTGCCGGGC
>CAMTBF010000160.1 GCA_947068385.1 uncultured Lachnospiraceae bacterium | reverse complement strand
CGCAAGAGATTCTTGACCAGGTGCTTGCGGTCAATCCGGATGATGCAGATGCGCTTCGAGGGGAAGATTTCCGTGTATTATTTCGTTTCCGAAGACGTGCTGGAGCTGAAGGTGATGAAGATGCTGCTGCAGCCCATTGTGGAGAATTCCATCTTCCACGGGCTGGAGCCCAAGAGCGGCAAGGGCAGCCTCTACATCGGGGCCAGGGTGGAGGAGAACGACCTGATCATAACGGTAAAGGACGATGGCGTGGGCATCGGGGAGGCGGAGCTGGCAGAGCTGCAGGGCATGCTGCGGGAGAAGAGCGCGGACACCAGGAAGCATGTGGGGACGCTGAACACCAACGCCAGGATTCGGCTCCAGTACGGGGAGCGATACGGTGTCCAGATAGAGAGCCTGCCGGAGGACGGCACCACGGTCACCCTCCGGCTGCCTGCAAAAGCTTGAAAAGAGCGTTAGATGGCAATTTGTGAGTTCTTGAAAGGAGAGGGATGACAGATGTTCCGGGTACTGATAGCAGATGATGAAAATTCCGTAATACAATCTCTGGTGGGCTCCGTGCCCTGGGTTGAGCTTGGCCTGGTGGTGGCGGCCACGGCATCTGACGGCAGGGAGGCGCTGAGGCTGGCCCAGAAGGAGCAGGTGGACGTGGCGATCATTGATATCCGCATGCCTGGGATCAACGGCCTGGAGCTCTGTGAGCAGCTGCGCAGGCGGAACGAAAAGATGCAGCTTATCATCGCCAGCGGCTACGCGGAGTTCGCCTATGCGGAGAAGGCCATCCAGTACGGCGTCATCGGATACTGCTTAAAGCCCCTGGACTATACCCAGATGACCCGGTTTTTGCGCAAGGCGGTGCAGAACCTGAACCGGGACAGGCATATCGGGGACTGGGAGGATTTGGTGGACGTGCTGGAAAGGCGCAACGCATCGGAAATCAGGGAATGCCTTTCGGGCCTTGGGTTCACCCAGGAGAGCTGCTTTCTTGCGGCCTCTGTGGGGGAGCGGAAGCTGGAGGCGCTGGAGCAGGCGGGGGTCTGCATGCGGCTGGGCTGGCGGCAGTGGGGCTATATCATGAAGACAGACCGGGTATCGGAGCTGGCGGAGGCGCTGGAGGAGATTCCCGGGTGGTTTGGAATCGGGTATCTGGAGCAGGCAGTATCCGGCGGCGAAATCTACGACGGGCTGGAGGAGTGCAACAGGCGCGCTTTCCAGTATTTTGTGGACAGCAAGGAGCGGATATGCGCCCGACCGGACGAGGCAAGAGCCAACCGCTGGCTGGACAGCGTCCAGGAGAAGCTCCAGGCAGGCCAGTGGGGCGACCTGAACGCCCTGCTGGAGGAAATCAGGGACAGGGGCAGGGGGGACTTTACCGTGTACAGCGCCCTGCGGCTCTGCAACATGGTCTCCACCCAGTCCCAGTCCCGGGACGAGGAGAACGATTCCTATGTCTATAGCATAGAGCAGCTGGTGGAAATCTATGGGGATTTTGCGGAAATGATAGGGCGGCTGAAGCGTCTCCTGGAGGAGCACAGTCTGGGGTCGGAGAACCAGCCGATGTTCTCCAACGCGGCGTTCATGAAGCTGATGCAGTATATCAACGAGAACTACAAGGGAGAGATTTCCCTGTCGGGGGCGGCCCAGGTGCTGCATATGAATTCCAACTATGTGAGCCAGCTTTTTAAAAAGGAGGCTGGGATCACTTTTGTGCACTATGTGACCCAGAAGCGGCTGGAGGATGCCAAGGAGCTGCTGGCCAATACCAAGAAGCCTCTGACGGATATTGCCCTGGAGGTGGGCTTCAACGATACTTTCCACTTTATCAAGACCTTCAAGAAATTTACCGGGGTGACACCGGGGCAGTACCGCACCAATAGCTGAAAGCGGGGCGCAGCCGGGCACAAAACGGTGGCAGATCGGGATGGGGAAGGAGCGGCAGGAAGGGTATGAGAGGACGGATTCTGTTTTTGGGGTTGATGATGATTTTGCTGTCCGGGGGGTGATTGGCTGCGCTGCGGATAAGGAGGAGACTGTTCCGGACACGCGGATGAAGATTACCATAGGAGTCTGGGACGCGGAGAAGGCTCTGGCGGGAGATCCGGTGCTGACGGCCATAGAAGAGCGGTTCAATGTGACCTTTGTACCTGTGAACATGACCTGGAACGATTATTATGAGAAAATCGAGCGATGGGCGGCCACGGACAGCCTGCCGGATCTGTTCGTGGGGGATTTCCGCAATTCCCTCTACTATTTCCAGTGGATTCAGAAGGGGCTGCTGAGCACTATCCCAAAGGATCTCTCGGCCTACCCTTACCTGCAGCAGTATGTAGCGGGGCTGACGGAGGAGCAGCTCTCTTTGGTGGACGGGGAGATGTACTGCATCCCCAGGCTCACATACCCCTCCCAGGCCTGGACCAGCATCGACAGGATCATCGCCTATCGGTGGGACCTGGCCCAGGCGGCGGGCATCACCGAAGAGCCGGAGACCTGGGAGGAATTCCAGGAGATGATGCTGGCGATCATCCGGGAGGATCCGGAGGGGACAGGCATCCAGGGGCTGACCTCCGGGAGCCTGGATCAGATCAGCGGGCTTCTGCTGCCCTATGCCTCCTCCATCGCTGTGGCGGACGGAACCCAGTTCTTCTGGAAGCTGGATGGGGACGGTCTCTATCGGCCTGTTTATTTTACGGATGATTTGATTCCCGCGTTCCAGCTGGGCAGGGAGCTGTATGCTTCCGGTGTCATCGAGCAGGATGCGGTGATGCAGACTGTCAACAGCGCTCAGGAGAAGTTCCTCCGGGGAGAGAGCGCGGCGCTCCTGTACTCCGGCGGATTCGGCGGCGTGTACGGAAGCCTGGGGATTCCCTGGGAGGAATACCATGGAAGGGATTTTCTGGAGGATGTGAAAGCCCTGGGGCTGATGCAGGATAAGGACGGGAACAAGGCGTATCCCATCTGGGGCTATGCCTGGAGCGAATCCTATATCAGCGCCAAAGCGGATGACGGAAAACTGGATAAGATACTTCAAATTTACGATTATCTCCTGAGCGACGAGGGGGCTTTCCTAGGCACCTACGGCCCGGAGGGGGATCTGTATGAGGTGGTAGACGGCAGGGTAGAAATGCATGATCCAGAGGTCTATGTAGCGGGGAAATATCCCTCCTGCGGGGTGTTCGCCACACTGGTGCGCTGGGATTCCAGCTTGTATGACGAGCGGTTTCCCGACACGATCCCATCGGCTTACAAGGAGAGGGACCTGGAGCTGATGCGGGAGGCGGAGACCGTCCCCATCCCGGTGTATGAGCCCAGATGCAGCAGCATCATGAAGGAGACCCAGATCGACTTCACGATTCAGGTCGGGGGCGACTTCGTGCGCATCATGACCGGTTCGGAGCCGGTGGAGGAGATGTGGGAGGAAATCAGGCAGGAGTACGAGGAGGCAGGGCTGGAGGATGTGATACGGACCGTGAACGGGAGGATGCGGGAGGAGCCATGATGCCCCCTTTCATTGTGTCGCGCTGCAATATGCACAGGGACAGTCGCCAGGCGATTGTCCTTTTTTTATTTCTGCTAAGAAAATGACATATTGAATCCGGTTTCATGTCTGATTTTTAGGCAAAACTGAGAGATTTGCTTCATAGGATTCGGACAGGTTTTCCATTATAATAGGCAACAGAAAGGAATTCCAACAGAAAATTCTTAAAAAATGGACGAAAAAACAAGGAGGGACGGGAAATGGGAATGAATGGAAAGCATTCCAAAGGGCTCAAGGGGCATCCGAAGACCTGGAGGCAGGAGGTAGCCCACAACTGGCCGCTGTACGTGCTGGTACTGCCCAGCATCATCCTGGCGGTGATATTCTGCTATATCCCCATGGGCGGCCTGGTGATGGCATTCCAGAACTATAAGCCCTGGCTGGGGATCCGGGGATCGGAATTCATCGGCATGGAGAATTTCAAGCAGATCTTCATGTTCAAGGAATCTTATCAGGCGATCATCAACACCCTGATCATCGCGGTGGCGAAGATCATATGCGGCCTGGTGGTGCCGATCGTCATGGCGCTGCTGCTGAACGAGGTCAGGCATGCGGGATTAAAGAAGGGAATCCAGACACTGGTCTATCTGCCCCATTTCCTCTCCTGGATCACCGTGGCAGGCATGCTGCGGGACATCCTGGGACTGGACGGAATCGTGAACAGCTTTCTGCAGAAGCTGGGCGTGGATCCCATCTTCTTCCTGGGGGAGGCCGGGATGTTCCGGCAGATCGTGGTCATATCCGATGTGTGGAAGGGCTTCGGCTTCGGCATGATCGTCTACCTGGCGGCCATCTCCAACATCGACCAGAACCTGTATGAGGTGGCGGAGATGGACGGGGCCAACCGCTGGCAGCAGACCATACATATCACCCTCACCGGTATCCTGCCCATGATCATCGTCATGGCTACCCTGAGCTTAGGAAACGTGTTGAACGCAGGCTTCGACCAGATCTTCAACCTGTATTCGCCCCTGACCTACAGCACGGGCGACATCATCGACACTTATGTGTACCGGCAGTCCCTGGTGAACGGGCAGTACAGCTTCGGTACGGCGGTGGGCCTGTTCAAGTCGGGGGTAGGGCTCCTGCTGACGGCAATCGCGTATAAGCTGGCGTATAAGTTCGCCGGATACAGAATCTTTTAGGAGGTGGATGAAAGTGAGACGTGTTTCTACGGGGAGAAAGGTATTTATTGTCTGCAATACGATATTCCTGCTTTTGATGGCTCTGCTGTGCGTGCTTCCGCTATTGAACCTGTTCGCCATCTCCTTGAGCGGTAAGGCGGCTGCGAACAGCGGCATGGTGACCTTTTGGCCGGTGGACTTCACCACCATGGCCTATGAGAAGACCTTCCAGAACGCGAACTTCATCCGTTCCATCGCCATCTCCGTGGCGCGGACGCTGATCGGTACATTCTTCAGCATGTTCGTCATCGTCACGGCCGGGTACGCCCTGTCCAAGGATTTCAGGGGGCGGACGGTGCTGATGTGGTTCTTCGTGTTCACCATGCTTTTCGGCGGCGGCCTGATTCCCAGCTATCTGGTGAATTCAGCTTTGGGCCTGAAGAACAGCTTCTGGGTCTACATCATTCCGGGGGCCTTCAGCTGCTATAACCTGATACTGATCATGAACTTCTTCAAGTCCATTCCAAAGGCTTTGGAGGAGGCGGCTCTGGTGGACGGCGCGAACTTCTTCCAGATTCTGTGGAAGATATTCCTGCCCCTGTCCAAGGCGGGGCTGGCCACGGTGGCGCTGTTCATCATGGTAGGCAACTGGAACGAATGGTTCACAGGTATCCTGTACATGTCGGATACCAAGGATTATCCGCTGGCCTCTTTCCTGCAGGTCATCGTGGTGCAGGGGAACCAGCAGGATTTGGCCCTGGATCCCACCTCCGCGGCGGCCATGTCGGAGCGGACCATCAAGGCGGCCCAGGTGTTCATCGGCGCGCTGCCCATCCTGATGGTGTATCCTTTCCTGCAGAAGCATTTCGCAAAGGGCATCGTCATGGGCGCGGTGAAGGAGTAGTACGCAATCGTATCAAAGGGAACCCAAGTGGAATCTCCGCCCCGAAGAGGGGCTAGAGATAGAAATGCGTCAGACGCCAAAGAGCGCGCCTGACGCATGAAAAAAATAGAGGAGGATGAAAATGAAAAAAAGAAAAGTAGCCTTAAGTCTATTGTTGGGCACGGCAATGCTTCTGAGCGCATGCGGCGGCAGCGGCGGGGAATCCAGCCAGGGGAGCAGCAGCCAGGAGAGCAGCCCTGCTGAAGAGAGCAGCGCGGATGCCGGTGAGGATGCCGGTGCGGAAGAGGAGAGCAGCGTCGCGGATGCCGGGGAAGAGAGCAGCGAGGTGCTGACCATCACCATCGCGAAGCAGCTGGACGAGAACACCGGACGGTACGCCTCCGGGGACGACATCAACAACAACCCCATGACCAGGCTGGCCGAGGAGAAGCTGGGCCTGAAGATGGAGACCACGCTGCTGGGCGGCGATGCGGGAAACTATGACACGAAGCTGCGCCTGGCCCTGACGGGTTCCGAGGATTTGCCAGACGTGTTCCCGGTGTACGGCACCCAGATGATCGCGGACATGATCGAGTCCGGACGGGCGAAGGACATCACGGATGACATCGAGCAGTACATGCCCGAGCGCCTGAAGGAGGTCTATGACCAGTATCCCGCCACCTTCTATCCTCTGACCAAGGACGGCAGGACATACGGAATCGCCTGCTCTCCCCATCTGACCGAGGGACAGGTCATGATTATCCGCCAGGACTGGCTGGATAACTTAGGGCTCCAGGCCCCGACCAACATGGACGAGTTCGAGGCGGTCATCAAGGCCTTCACCGAGGACGATCCGGACGGCAACGGCCAGAAGGATACCTACGGCTTCACCTATTCCGGCAGCGACATCTACAACACCGGCTGGGTGGCAGACCCTGTGACCCTGTTCTCCGCTTATTCCGGAAAGAACTATCCCGGCAGCTGGCAGGAGGACGAGAACGGCAACCTGATGTACGGCTCCATCCACGAGGGGAACAAGAAGGCCCTGGAGCGGATCGCCCAGTGGCATGCCAACGGCTGGCTGTTCCAGGAGGCTGCCGCCACAGGCGCATGGGACGCCATGGGACAGTTCACGGAGGGCAAGGCCGGCATCTTCATCGGACGTCCCTGGGCCATCGGCTCCGTGGCTGACGTGACCAGCGTCCATCCCGATGCCGTGATCAAGGCTTATCCGACCCTGCGGCAGGACAATGGGGATCCCACCTACCAGGCAGCTGAGGTCAATGACGGCTGGCTGATGTTCAACAGCGAGTTCGAGCATATGGAAGAGTTCTTCAAATATCTGGACTGGCTGTATGACGGGGCCTTCGGAACCGGCGACTTCCAGTACGGCTATCTGCAGGAGTATGACTACGATATCGTAAACGACCAGGTGGTGTTCGACAGCACGCTGTTCGATCCCCCTGTGACGGATCCCTTCATGCCTGGCAAGAGCACGGTCATGAAGAACTCCCCCGCGCTGAACACCACGGACGACTATGTCAACGTATCCGGCGGCAAGACACCGGAGAGCGGCGGAGAGATCCGTGCGGCGGCAGCTTTCGAGACTTCTCCCGCCATGGCCGAGGGCTATGTGATCGCGGGACAGCACACGGAGGAGCAGCTTCCCAATATGTTCAACACAGCGCCTACCTCCACCATGCAGAGGAGCTGGGAGCAGCTCCAGACCATGGAGAAGCAGCTGTACACCAACATCATCTACGGAAAGGAATCCATCGATGCCTTCGACAAGTTCGTGGAGGACTGGAAGGCACAGGGCGGAGACCAGATTACGCAGGAAGTGAATGAGTGGTATCAATCTGTGAAGTGATACAGATAATCTGTGAAATAAAATACAGATACAAAGGGGCTGCCGCGGATGTGGCAGCCCCTTTTGCAGGGCTTTCCGAAATTCTTTTTGCAATTTCTTTGCACAGCCGGGGGAATCAGAACCGCGCTTAGTCGAAACTGGAGCACAGATCTTGAGTGGTG
>CAMTBF010000159.1 GCA_947068385.1 uncultured Lachnospiraceae bacterium | reverse complement strand
TGGAGGCCTGGCGGAACCTGTTCGTGAAGAACCCTGTGATGCACCAGTTCGCCACAGGCCTGATCTGGGGCATCTACGAAGACCGGAAGCTGACGGGCACCTTCCGCTACATGGAGGACGGCTCTTTCAACACGGAGGACGAGGACGAGTTCGAGCTGCCGGAGGCAGCGGACAATGGGCAAACGCCAATGGTAGGCATCGTGCACCCCATCGAGCTGACGGAGGAGTCCCGCGGCGCCTGGAAGGAGCAGTTGGAGGACTACGAGATCGCCCAGCCCATCGAGCAGCTTGACCGGCCCATATACCGCAGGACAGAGGAAGAGGAGGAGAGCAAGAGCCTGGAGCGCTTCGGCGGCTGCATCTTAAACGACCTGTCCCTGGGAGGCAAGCTGCAATCCCTTGGCTGGTACCGCGGCTCCGTCCAGGACGCAGGGGGCTTCTACAGCTATTACCGGGAGGACAAGGAATTGGGCCTGGGCGTGGAGCTCCACTTCTCCGGCAGCTTCGTAGGCGGCACCAACGACGACGTGACCGTATACGAGGCCCGGTTCTACAATGCGGGAGGGACCGCCCTCGCCGGAAACGCCGGCGTCATGGCAGGCAACAGCGCCTCTCCCGGAGGCAATGTCCCCGCAGCAGGCATCCGGCGCGGCAGCTATATATACGACGAGGCCAACGACAGCAATTCCTACTGCCTGAAAGAGATTCCCGAGCGGTACTTCAGCGAGATCGTGCTGCAGCTGGCCAAGGCCACCGCCTCCAGCAAGGAGAAGAACGAGAACTGGAAGTCCCAGAAATAGAATCCGGCTACCCCCGGAAAACGCTATGGCTTCACGTTATCCAAAGCTATCGTGCAAATCTGCTTCTTGCCGATCTGGCCCGCCGGACATATAATGTCTGAAAGGGGCACAGCAGGAGCGCCATGCTCCCGGGCATGCCCCTGGAGACAAGAAAGACAGAATCGAGAGATAAGATGCGCACAAGAAAACAAATGAAAACAGCCGCCAAAAAGAACCTGAAGCAGCACTATTTCCTCTTCGTGCTGCTGTGCCTGGCGGTCTCCCTGCTGGGCGGGGAGCTGGTCATGTCCGGCACGCCCGGGGAGGACATGGCAGAGGACATGACGCCCCAGACCCGGGTGACGTTCACGGACGCGATCGTCACCTCTTTCACGGAATTCGTCGTAGACGTGGCGGAGGGAAAGAAGGAAGACCGGGAACAGCGGATTCGGGAAAAGGAAGAGCGCTACATGGAGGAAGCGGGACGCGACGGCCAGGAGATATTCGGCCGCAGCAGGGGTGTACTGGCATCGGTGGTGAACAAGCTTGCCTCCGGGGCCTATCTGATGACCCTGCTGGTGGGCCTGCGCTCCCTGGTGGGCACGGACGAGGTGGCAATCGTCGTCCTGCTGCTGGGAGCGCTGGCATTGCTGTGCCTGTTCCAGGTATTCGTGGTGGGCGTGTGCCGCACGGTGGCCGTCCGCATGTTCCTGGAGGGCCGCTGCTATGAGAAGGTGCCGGGACAGCGGATCTGGTTCCTGCTGCGGGTGAAGAAATGGTGCCATGTGGCCGTGGCGAACTTCGTCACGGATCTCTTCCTGTTCCTCTGGGGCCTGACGGTGATCGGCGGCGTCATCAAGTCCTACTCCTACCACCTGGTGCCCTACCTGCTGGCGGAGAACCCCTCCATGAAGACCCTGGAGGCGATTACCCTGTCCAGAAGGCTCATGAAGGGCCATAAATGGGAATGCTTCGTGCTGGAGCTGTCCTTCCTGGGGTGGGACCTGCTGGGCATCCTGACCCTGGGCGCTGCCAATATCCTCTTCGGCGCTCCCTACAAAATGGCCGTGATGGCAGAGTACTACGCGGGCCTGCGCCGTCTGGGCATCCAAAACCGGGTGGAGGGCGCGGAGCTTATGGACGACAGGTATCTGTTCGCGCACGCGGACAAATATACACTGAAAAACGAATATGCGGACATAGAAAGGGAATACGGCGCGCAGACGGAACTCCCCCGCCTGAAGGGGATACAGGGCTTCCTGGCGGAGACCTTCGGCGTGACCATAGGGCAGAAAGAGGAGATTCGGGCCCTGGAGGAGGAGCGCAGCCGCAGGTTCCTTCTGGAGTACGACAAAAAGGCCCTGGAGGGGAAAATCTATCCCACCAGGCTGCACCCCATCCCGGAGAAGCGCAAGCGCAAGTGGGTGGTGAGCCTGAACTACCTGCGGTGCTATTCCGTCTGGTCCGTGGTTCTGATGTTCTTCGCCCTGTCCTTCGTGGGATGGCTCTGGGAGGTGGGGCTCCATCTGATTGCGGACGGAACTTTCGTGAACCGGGGCGTGCTGCACGGCCCCTGGCTCCCCATCTACGGCACGGGCAGCGTCATGATGCTCCTGCTGCTGAACCGCTTCCGGCGAAAGCCTGTGCTGGAATTCGTGCTGGCCATAGCCCTGTGCGGCTGCGTGGAGTATTTCACCTCCGTGTACCTGGAATATGTCCACGACGGCACCAGATGGTGGGACTACACGGGGTATTTTCTGAACCTCCACGGCCGGATCTGCGCCGAGGGGCTGCTGGTCTTCGGCATCGGCGGCATGGCGATCGTGTACGTGCTGGCCCCCTTCCTGGACGGGCTGCTGCGCAGAGTGCCGCCCCGGGTGCTGATTGCCGCCGGGATCCTCCTGCTGTGCCTCTTTGCCGCGGATCAGGTATACTCCTCGGGGCATCCCAATGAGGGAAAGGGCATCACGGATTATCAGAGCCAGATACAGATGCGGCCCCAGATACGGATGCAGCCTCAGATACAGGCCCGGGAGGTGAGGATGGTATGATAGCAGTCTGCTTATCGCCGCTCTATCTGCTGCTGTGTGCCTATGTATTCTACCGGCTGCAGACCTGGCTGGAGCGATGCCTGCCCTACCTGGCAAGGAAAAGGATACGCATCCCCATAGGCATCTTCTATCTGTGCGTGGCCTTCAGCATCCTGGCCGCGTTCCTGCTGGAGCCCTCGCCCGCCAAGCGGCTGCTCAAGCAGCTCAGCAATACCTGGCTTGGGGTGCTGCTCTATGCCCTGCTGGCAATCGCCACGGCGGATTTGATCCGGCTGGTGCTGAAGCGGCTTTTCCTTCGGGAGGAATCCCGGCAGAAGCTTTCGGGAAAATCCTGTCAGAGGCTTCCGGCGAAGCCCCGCTGGATAGAGCTGCTGTTCTCCCGGGGCGGCCACATGGCCATCGGAGCGGTCTGCATCCTCTGTGTCTGCGGCTGCAGCCTGGCGGGAATCGTGAGCGCGGACAGAATCAGGGTGACGGAATATGAACTGTACGTGGACAAGGAGGCCCCGGGCATAGAGGAGCTGAAGATCGTGCTGGTGGCGGACCTCCACCTGGGATACAGCATAGGAATCCGCCACATGGAGCAGATGGTCAGCCTGATCAACGAAGAGGATGCCGACCTTGTAGTCATAGCCGGGGACATCTTCGACAATGAGTACGAGGCCCTGGAGGATCCCCAGACCCTGGCGCGGATCCTAAAGGGGATAGAGAGCCGGTACGGAGTCTACGCCTGCTACGGCAATCACGACATCAAGGAAAAGGTGCTGGCAGGATTCACCTTTGCCAGCGCTGGGGAGAAAGCCAGCGACCCCAGGATGGACGCCTTCCTGGAGGAGGCGGGCATCCGGCTGCTGCGGGAGGAGGGCGTGTTGATCGAGGACGCCTTCTACCTCTATGGCAGGCCGGACTACGGCAGGCCCGGCAGGGGCATCCGGGTGCGCAAGACCCCGGAGCAGGTGGTGGCGGGGATGGATCCCTCGAAGCCTATCATCGTCCTGGACCACCAGCCCAGGGAGCTTGCGGAGCTGGCGGACGCGGGAGTGGACATGGACCTGTGCGGCCACACCCATGACGGCCAGACCTTTCCCGGGAACCTGACGGCCCGGCTGTTCTGGGAGAACATCTGCGGCTACCTGCAGAAGGGCGATATGCACAACATCGTCACCTCCGGCGTGGGCGTGTTCGGCCCGGACATGCGGCTGGGCACCAGGAGCGAAATCTGCGCCATCACGGTGCGGTTCCGGCAGGGGCCCGGAGGCGGTATCAGTGGCCCGCAGCCTGGGCACTGAGGCCGGGCCGTGGGCTATGATTGCGGGAACACCTCCCCGATGGGGGACTGGGCCTTGCGGTACCGGGAGGGCGTCATATGGTAGCAGGCCTGGAAGTTGCGGTTGAAGGTCTTCTGGCTCTCGAAGCCCGCGTCCTGCCAGATGGCGGTGATGCGCAGGTCCGTGGTCCGAAGCTGCCTGGCGGCATAGTCCAGCCGCAGGCGGTTCACATACTCGTAAAAGCCGCAGTGGAGCCTGGCGTTGAAGACTCTGGAGATATAGTATTTATTGAAGTGCAGCCTGCTTGCGAGGCCGTCCAGGGTAAGGGGCTCCTGAAAATGCTGGGACACGTAGGAGATGAGCCGATAGCCCACGTCCGCGCTGTCCCGGCCCTCCCTGGGGAGAAGCACTGCCTCGGAGAGCAGGAAGGCCAGTATCAGGTTCAGCCAGGCGGCGCTGACGCCAGGGGAGGGTTCCCTGTAGCGCAGCATCCGGCCAAACGCCAGGGGGATATCGGGATTCCGTGTGCCGGAGGACAGGAAAGGGCATTCCGGCTGCTGCTTGCGGAACAGATGATAATATTCCCTGGCGTAGGACGGGGAAAAGATGCACAGGATGCCCCGGCAGGCATCCCTGGTGAGATAGCTGTGCACCATATCCGGAAAGATGAGGGCCGCCTCGTCCTTCCGGATTCTCTTTGTCTGGTTCTGGACGGTGACCTCCAAAGAGCCCTCCAGGAGGTAGATCAGCTCTACGGCGCTGTGCAGATGGGCCGGAAAGGTGATGTCCTGGATGAGGGTGCAGCGGAATTCGTCCGGTTTGTCTTCATAAAAGGGTTGCATGAGAGGCTCCTTCCCGGCGCAGCGGCCATGTGTTGTCCGGTACCATGCGCTGCCTTGCACCGCTTCTTTAAAGTGTGCAATCTATGACTTCTTTCTTTGGCTTTCTGACAATCATTCTACCGCAAATCCTGTTATACTGCAAGTACAGACTGAAAAAACGCCAAACGCCGGGAGGGCGGCAGGCGGACATTGACAGCGCCCGCGGACACAGGACGGATTCGGAATCCGGATTCTGGATTCCGGGGTGCGGAAAGGCAGGGTGATTTTATGGAATCTACGAAAAAGGCATTGATTTTCCAGGGCGGATGGGACGGACACGAACCGGCGCTGGTGGCGCAGCGGTTCGGGAGGATGCTGGAAAAGCATGGATACGCCTGCGAAATCTATGACAGCCAGGACGTGCTGGCGGACGCGGAGAAGCTGATGGGGATGGATGTAATCGTGCCCTGCTGGACCATGGGGGAGATTAAGCCCGAGTACACGAAAAACATCAGCCGGGCCGTGGCGGCGGGCTGCGGCCTTGCGGGCTGCCACGGCGGCATGTGCGACGCCTTCCGCCAGGACGTGGAATGGCAATTCATGACTGGCGGACAATGGGTCAGCCATCCCGGCGGGGACGGAACCGATTACACGGTGAACATCCACAAGGGCTCCAGCCCCATCGTGGCCGGGATGGAGGATTTCCATGTGTGCAGCGAGCACTATTACCTCCATGTGGACCCGGCGGTGGAGGTGCTGGCCAGCACCCGCTTCCCGGTGGTGGACTATTACCACAGCGCCAACAAGGCGGTGGACATGCCGGTGGCCTGGACCAAGTTCTGGGGCAACGGCAGGGTGTTCTACTGCTCCCTGGGACATCATGACGATGTGTTCGAGAAGTTCCCGGAGGCCGGGCTTCTGATGGAGCGGGGGCTCGTCTGGGCAGCGGAGGGGAAGGCCTACGCGCTGGAGCATGGACTGACCACCGAGCGCTTCGAGAGCAAAGCGAAAATGTATTGAGGAGGCGAGAGGATATGGGAGAGAAACAGGCCAAAGTAAAAATAGGCGTGCTGGGAGCCGGGGCGATCAGCGGAATCTACTTCCAGAACCTGACGGAGCTGTTCCGGGAGGTGGAGGTGTGGGCGGTGTGCGACCTGTTCCGGGAGAAGGCGGCGGAGGCCGGGGAGAAGTACGGAATCCCCAGAGTGTACGATACCATGGAGGAGCTGCTCCGGGATAAGGAGATAGAGATCGTCCTGAACCTTACCCGTCCCAACGAGCATTATGCCACCACAAGGGCAGCGCTCCTTGCGGGCAAGCATGTGTACAGCGAAAAGCCCTTGGCCGCCACCTATGAGGAGGGCGCGGAGCTTGCGGCGCTGGCCGCAGAGCGCGGGCTTTTGCTGGGCGGCGCGCCGGACACCTTCCTGGGGGCGGGGATACAGACCTGCAGGCGGCTCATCGATGACGGGATGATAGGGGACGTGATTGGGGCGGAGGCGAAGATGGTGTGCCACGGACATGAGAGCTGGCATCCCGCGCCGGAATTCTACTACCAGTACGGCGGCGGGCCCATGATGGACATGGGGCCATACTACATGACGGCCCTGGTGAACCTGGTCGGCCGGGTGCAGAGCATCAGCGGCATGACGGGGACGGCCTTTCCCCAGCGGATCATCACCAGCAAGCCGAAGCAGGGCACGGTGGTGGACGTGGAGGTGCCCACCCACACCACAGGCCTGATGAAATTCCAGAACGGGGCCATCGCCACCGTAGTGACTACATTTGACGTATACTACGACAGGCAGGCCTTCCTGGAGATCTATGGCACCAGGGGGACCCTGCGGGTGCCCGATCCCAACGGCTTCGGCGGAAGCGTCTCGCTCCTCCGGCCAGAGGACGGGAGCTTCAAGGAGATGCCCCTCCTGTACGACTACAAGGAGAACAGCAGAGGCCTGGGGGTGGCGGACATGGCCAAAGCCCTGCGGGAAGGCCGCGCTCCCCGGGCGGATGCGCAGCAGACCCTCCATGTGCTGGAAATCCTCACCGCATTTGAAAAGAGCAGCAGGGAGGGGCGCTGCGTGGAGCTGGCCTCGCCTTACCGGAGGAGAGAGGCTATGCGGAACATGCCGGTATCGGGGATCTTGGATTGAAACCGGATGGCTCCTTTTGGAAAAGGGCTCCAGGCCCACCCATGCGGTCACAGCTGTGAGAACACTTCTCCGATAGGCGCCTGTATCAGGAGGTCCGCATGGGAATCCCTGGGCGTGGGAGCCTTATTGATGACTACGAGCTTGTCGCCCCTGAAATAATCGATCAGCCCCGCTGCCGGGTACACGGCCAGGGAGGTCCCGCCGATGATCAGCACCTGGGCGTCATGGATGAAGCGCATGGCGTCCGTCATGGTGCGGGAGTCCAGCCCCTCCTCATAGAGCACCACGTCCGGCTTCACAGAGCCGCCGCATTTCTCGCACTTGGGCACATCGGCGCTGCTTAAGATATACTGCACGTCATGGAACTGCCCGCACTTCTCGCAGTAATTGCGCAGCACGGAGCCGTGGAGCTCCAGCACCGTCTTGCTCCCGGCGGCCTGGTGGAGCCCGTCTATGTTCTGGGTGATCACGGCTTTCAGCTTCCCCCGGGCCTCCAGCTCGGCCAGCTTCACATGGGCGGCATTGGGCTTGGCGTCCAGGA
>CAMTBF010000158.1 GCA_947068385.1 uncultured Lachnospiraceae bacterium | reverse complement strand
TCCACAGCCTCCGCCCGCTCGTCCAGCATGAAGATCATCTGCCCCTTCACATAGAACTGGGACTGGATCAGCAGGATCTTGTCCCCGTAGATGCCGAACTGGATGGCCGGTACGCTGAGTATGGCTCCGGCCATGTCCACCGTCACCGCCGGAGGAGAGGGGAATACCTTCATGTTCGTCATGGTGGACAGGGAATTCAGGTAAGCGCCCGTGATGATGTTCCCCACCTCCTGCATGGCGGACAGCCCCATCTCTTCGAATTCCATCCCCTCCGGAAGCATCCCTCCGGTTATCTTGCCTATCAGATGCCTGGCGCTGTTCTCCTCCACCATGAACATCATATATCCCGTGATGTCGCCCTCCACGGCCAGCAGCACGGCCGCCATGATCTGCTCCTCGCCGCCCATGAGCTCTCCCACCTCGGAGAACTCCAGCAGCCTGACCTGAGGGACCTTCATGTCCACCTTGCACTGGAGCATCTGGGACAATGCCGTCATGGCATTGCCCGCGCCGATGTTGCCGATCTCCGTCAGCACGTCGTAATACTGTTGCGAAACATGATCCAAACTAACGTCCTTCATATATACCCCCGTGCGTGCCATGGCACGCATATCCTTGCATCCGTCTGCGCCAAGCGGATGCGCCTGCCTTCTATGCCCTGGAATTATGCCTCGGAATTGAACCTCTTCTTCTGCCTGCTCTTGCGCTCTTCCTCGAAGATGTATTTGATGATCTCCTCCCGCTCCACCGGGTCTATATCATAGTACTGCACCCTGTGCTCATATGTGCCGGGGCGGTTGTCCAGCTCTATGCAGCTGATCACCTTGCTGATCACTTCGTACTTCTTATGTTCCCCGCCGTTCATCAGGTGGTAGCTGCAGTACAGCAGGCTGCCCTGTTCAAAGCGATGGGTGGACACGAAGCGCAGCCCCCCGCCGCTGATGTCCACGATGACGCTCTCCTTCAGGGGCAGGTCCCCCGCCAGGGTATAGGGCATCCTGCTCTCCACGGTCTGTACCTCGTCCTCCCGCAGCATCCTGGCATGCATCTCCAGCGCACAGCGCAGGCGGTAGAACTCTCTCCGCTGATACTTGCGCAGGTTGCTGGTCATCTCCACCAGGAGCAGATACGCGTTGTTGCTCTTATAGCGGTCGATGACCCTGCCCAGGCACTGGAACAGGCCGCTGGAGCCATAGAAAATCATATCGTATTCACTGTCTATGGGAAGCAGAATCAATTTCGTCTTCTCCATGGGCATCTTGATCTCGATGGTGTCCTCGGACTGAATCTCGTTCACCTCGCTGTGATATACCTTCGCCTGGCTCCCGGGCTTCTCGTCATATTCATGGGACACGGCCTGCAATTCAATCTTATCCCCGATCGATATAAATTTGGAAAACATAACAACCACCTGCCTTTACTGTTCATTTTACCGTTTTCTGGTAATGATATGTGAAAAAAACGCCGCCATCCCTCTCTTGGGCTGCCGTCCGGCCTCCTCCTTGTCCAGGAGCCTGGCCGCGATGCGCTCATAGGCCGCCGTGGACCTGGCCGAGGGATTGTGCAGGGACACCGGGATCTGCTGCATCACCGACTTGGGCAGCTGGGGATCCTCCGGCACATAGCCCAGATAGGTCATGGGCACCTTCAGATAGCGCTCTATCACCGCGTTCAGCTTGTTGAAGAGGACCTGCCCCTCCGATTCCTTCTGCACCCTGTTGGCGATCAGCTTCACCTTCATGGTGTCCGCGTCGAACCTGGGATGGCGGTACAGGGCCTTCACCAGCGAATAGGAATCCGTGATGGACGTGGGCTCCGGCGTGGTCACCAGGAGGATCTCGCCGCTGGCTATCAGGAACTCCAGCACGGCGTCCGAGATGCCCGCCCCCGTGTCCACGATGATGATGTCGGCGATGCTGTCCAGCTGGGCCAGGTTCTGGATGATGTAATTCAGATAATCCCGGCTCAGGTTGGACATCCCCACGATGCCGCTCCCGCCTGAGATGAACCCCACCTCCATAGGGCCCCATGTGATGATGTCCCTGATGCCCTTCCCCTGGTAGATCAGGTCGCACAGATTGTGCTCAGGCACCGCGCCAAACATGATCTCTATATTCGCCAGGCCGAAGTCCGCATCCAGGATGATGACCCGCTTCCCCATCTTCCTGAACTGGATGGCCAGATTGATGGAGGTATTGGACTTTCCCACGCCGCCCTTGCCGCTGGTGACGGCAATGACGCGGGCCAAGGGCTTGGACTGCTGCTGGCCTGCCTTTAGGATTCGTAACTGTTCTGCCTGGTCCATCTTTTACCTCCTTGCGTATCTTCCTGTGCTGGAACGCTCTTCCTCCATTTTGTCCTCATGCATTCCGCTCCTGCTTCTTGCTCAGAATCTGCTTTACCGCCTTCTGGGGATTGAACTGCTCGATGTCGTTGGGCACGTTCTGTCCGTATGTCACGAAAGCGATGGGCGTATCCGTATAGAGCTTCAGGTTCAGCAGGTTCCCCAGCACGTCCGTCTCGTCCAGCTTCGTAAAGATCAGCTGATAGTCCGCGATCTGGCTGTACCGGGATACGATCCTGGTCAGGTCCCTGTATTTCGTAGTGGCGGAAAGCACCAGGAACACCTGGCTCTCCCCTGCCTCCCGCACCACCTCCACCAGCCTCTTCATATGGTTCAGCTGCTCCTCGTTCTGATGGGAATGTCCCGCGGTGTCTACGAAGATATAGTCATACTCCGCAAATTCCTGTATCGCTTCCCTGGCCTCCTCCTCGGAGTAGATGACCCGGAAAGGGACCTCCAGGATATTGGCATAGGTGCGCAGCTGGTCTACCGCGGCGATGCGGTAGGTATCCGCCGTCAGGAGCGCCACCTTTTTCTTCTCCTCCACCACGTAATCGCTGGCTATCTTGGCTATGGTGGTGGTCTTTCCCACCCCTGTGGGGCCCATGAAGACCACGATCTTCGGATGTCCCTCCGCGGCGGTGATCCCGTCCGCCCTGCCGAATTTCAGGATCATCTTCTGGTAGACATTTCCCAATATATAATCAAAGGGAAGATTGGACTGCCCCGACACGTCCACCTCGTCCACGATCTGGTTCGCGTACTTCTCGTCCACCTCGCTCTCCAGCATGGTGTTGTACAGGAGCTTCATGAACCGCTGCTGCTCGGTGACCTCCTCCTTCTCCTCCATGTCCTCCTCTTCCGGGCATTCCTCCGGATCCGGGCCGTCCTCCTCGCCTGCCATCTGCTCCCTGCGCTCCAGCTCGCTCTGCTGGAACCGGCTCACCAGGAGGTTCTGGAGATTGTCAAGCTTCCTCTCGATGGACGCCCTGTCCTCCAGCGGATCCTCCGCAGGCCGCAGGGCGCTTCCCCCGCCGGATACCGGCCTCCCCCCCTGGAGCACGGTGCGGGCTGCTGTGGGGCTCCCTTCCCTGCGCGGAGGGCGCTTCGCGTCGCTCTCCTCCTCCAGCGCCACGGTGACCTCGATCATCTTCGGCCGGAACAGCGCCATCAGCCCCTTGCGCTTCACAGTCTTCACATTCATGATGACAACGCCGCTTCCCAGCTCCTTTTTGGCAGCCTCCACCGCCTCCTCTTCCGTTTTGCCCAAAAACTTCTTGATTATCATCTTATGCTGTCACCATCCCCACAGACTGTAATTCCACATTCGTCTCCACTTCATTATATGACACCACTACCAATTCCCTGTAATAATCTTCTGTCAATCTCTTGAAATACATACGCACGATGGGAGAAGTGATCACAATCGGATTCTTTCCAAGGTTCTCCAGCTTCTGGACCTCCTTGCCCACCGAATCGATGATCGCCCGGGACCTCCCGGGATCCAGGTTCAGAAAAGCGCCGTTCTCCGTCTGCTTCACGCTTCCCATGATCTCCTGCTCCACCTTGGGATCCAGCGTGACCACATTGGTGGTCTCGTGGGGCGGGAAATACTTCGTGGAGATCGCCCGCTTCAGGCTCTGCCTGACATATTCCGTCAAAATATCCGTATCCCTGGTAGCCGGAGCATAGTCCGCCAGGGTCTCCATGATGGTCAGGAGGTCCCGGATGGAGATGCCCTCCTTCAACAGGTTCTGCAGCACCTTCTGGATCTCGCCCAGCCCCAGGAGCTTGGGAACCAGCTCCTCCACCAGAGAGGGGTTGGTCTCCTTCATGTTGTTCACCAGGTTCTGGACATCCTGCCTGCTCAGCAGCTCGTCGATATGCTGCCGGATGATCTCCGTCAGATGGGTGGCGATGATGGACGGCGGGTCCACCACGGTATAGCCCAGGCTCTCCGCCCGCTCCCTCTGCCCCTCCGTGATCCAGATGGCCGGCAGATGGAAGGAAGGCTCGAAGGTAGGGATGCCCGTGATCTCCTCCTCCACATAGCCGGGGTTCATGGCCATGTAGTGGTCGAAGAGGATCTCGCCCTCGCTGACCTGTATGCCCTTGATCTTGATGATGTACTGGTTGGGGTTCAGCTGGATATTGTCCCGCAGGCGGATGATCGGCACCACGGTACCAAGCTCCAGCGCGATCTGACGCCTGATCATGACCACGCGGTCCAGCAGGTCTCCGCCCTGGTTCACATCGGCCAGGGGGATGATCCCGTAGCCGAACTCCAGCTCGATGGGATCCACCTGCAGGAGGCTGGCCACGTTCTCGGGCTGGCGCATCTCCTCCGCCGCCTCCTCGTCGCTGTCCACCTCCCGCTCGATGGCCTGGGTCTCCAGATTGCTGGCGATCATCCTGCCGCCCACGATGAAGAGAAGGCCCAGCCCCAGGAACAGGATGGTGTTCAGATCCGTGAATATGGACAAAAACGCCAGCGTCCCGCCCACCATGTACATGACCTTCGGTATCCCGAAGAGCTGCCTGATAATGGCCGGGCCGAACTCTGACTCCTTGCTTCCCTTCGTGACCAGCACACCGGTGGACAGGGAGATGAGCAGAGAGGGGATCTGGCTCACCAGACCGTCGCCAATGGTAAGGATGCCGTAATTGTTCAGCGCCGTCATGGCATCCATGTTATTGCGCAGCATGCCCATGGCCAGGCCGCCCAACAGATTGATCAGCGTCAGCAGCAGCCCTGCGATGGCGTCTCCCTTTACATACTTGACGGCACCGTCCATGGAGCCGAAGAAGCTGGACTCCAGCTGAATCTTCTCACGCCTCTCCCTGGCCTCCCTGTCATCGATGGCGCCGGTGTTCAGGTCCGCGTCGATGGCCATCTGCTTACCGGGCATGGCGTCCAGCGTGAATCTGGCAGTGACCTCGGCCACGCGCTCGGAACCTTTGTTGATGACCAGGAACTGGATCATGATCAGTATGATGAAGACGATCGCGCCGATGATCAGGTCGCCGCCGCCTACGAACTCTCCAAAGGTCAATACCACATTTCCGGAGGTGCCCGTCTTCAGGATCAGTCTCGTGGAGGACACGTTCATGGCTATCCGGAAAATGGTGGTGAACAAAAGAATGGTAGGGAAGTACGACATATCCAGCACTTCCTTGATGAACATGCAGGCAAACAGAATCGTAAAAGCGATAGCAATGTTAAATGCCATGAACACGTCCAGTATGCCCGCCGGAAGCGGCACGATGAACATCATGAACGCCACCAGCACATAGATGGCTATCATAACGTCTGTTCTCGCCATTTTTTCGCTCATGCTGTCGTCTCCTCCCCTGATTTCCTTGAATCCCAATGGTCTTTAAATCTTACCCTGCAACTGATATACAAAAGCCAGCACCTCCGCCACCGCCTGATACAGCTCCGGCGGCACTGCCTGCCCTATGTCCACATTGGCGTACAGCATCCGGGCCAGCGGCTTGTTCTCTACGATCTCGATATTGTTCTCCCTGGCCACCTCTTTGATCCGGGCCGCCAGGTAATCCTCGCCCTTGGCTATCACCAAAGGGGCGTCCGCCACCTGGGGGTCATACTTGATGGCCACCGCATAATGGGTGGGATTCGTGATGACCACGTCCGCCTGGGGCAGGGACTGCATCATGCGCTTCATGGAGGTCTCCCTCATCTTCTGCCTGATCTTGCCCTTGACCTGGGGATCGCCTTCCTGCTGCTTGAACTCCTCCTTGACCTCCTGCTTGGTCATCTTCATGTCGTTGGAGAACTTGAACTTCTGGTAGGCGTAGTCCGCGAAGGCCAGCACCATATAGAAGACGGCCACCCGTATCCCCAGATCCGTCACGGTTTCCGCCACCAGCCCCAGGGCCTGCATCAGCGTCACGTCGTAGAGGTTGAACAGTATGGGCCATTTGTCCTTCAGGTAGCTGTAGCACACGTACCCGATCAGCGCGATCTTCGCGATGGACTTCACCAGCTCCACCAGGGCGTTCACGGAGAAGATCTTCTTGAAGCCGCTGATCGGGTTCAGCTTGCTGAACTTGGGCTTCATGGGCTCTAGGCTGGGCTTCCATTTCACCTGGGCCACGTCCGTGAGGAACGCGATCAGATACCCTACCAGCAGGATGGGGGCTATGATCGTCAGCACGCCCAGCAGCAGCTGGCTGAACAGGATGCTGGCCTCCCGCTCGGGCATGGTGTCCTGCCAGTACACCGTCACGTCCGGGATCCTGCTGTAGACATTGTTGAACACATCCAGGAACTGTATGCCCATATGCCCTACCCAGAACTTCAGTATCAGGAACAGCGCCAGAAGCTCCAGGCCGTTGGTGAGCTCCCGGCTCTTGGCCACCTGCCCCTTCTTGCGGGCATCGTTCAGCTTCTTCTGGGTGGCGGGCTCTGTCTTCTCGCCGCCCATGCCCTCCTTTGCAAAAAACTGCAGATTATAGCGAATCATGTCATGCCTCCCACAAAGGAATGGATCATTCTCTTCATCTCGTCGAACACAAAGTCCCCTATCCCCGGCAGCATGCCTGCCGTGAGGAAGAGCACCGACAGCCCCACCAGGACCTTCAGCTGGATGCCCACGGCGAACATATTCATCTGGGGGGCCACCTTGGCCAGCACGCCCAGCACCGCGTTCAGCAGCAGGATGGAGCAGAATATGGGCAGCACGATCCGGAAGCCGATGATGACATAGTCCGTCAGGAACTCCAGCATGGAATCCACCAGGGAATCCGCGCGGAACACCGCCCCGTTCACGGGAATCAGTATAAACGTATCCGCCAGGGCGCCGAAGAGATACCTGTACATCCCCGTGGCGATCATGATGAACATCAGCACATACTGGTACAGCACGCCCGTAATGCTGGTGCTCTCCCTGGAGGTGGGGTCCATCAGCGTCACCATGGACAGTCCTGTCTCCATGTCCGCGATAGAGCCCGCAAAGTTCACGATGGAGGTGCAGGTATTGGCCGCAAAGCCTATCAGCAGCCCCACCAGCGCCTCCTTCAGCACGATGACCGTATACCCCGCAAGCGACGAATAGGTCACCGCCTCAGTGGGCGTCAGGGCCTGGTACAGAAGCAGCGAGGTAAAAAAGCTGATGGCCACCCGCACATTGGCAGGCGTATTCTTCATGCTGAAGAAAGGGGCCACGAACACGAAGCATGACACCCTGACCAGGATCAGCAGGAAGTAAGCCAAGATAAATAATAGTGCTAAATTTATCACCATAAAGGCTA
>CAMTBF010000157.1 GCA_947068385.1 uncultured Lachnospiraceae bacterium | reverse complement strand
TATTCGCATCCCGGATACAGCGCCAGCCCTCTCTTGCAGAAGCCAAAGGTCACCGTCAGATCCGCCGCCACGGCGCGGCCCAGGACTTCTCCCGTGTCCGTGTCTATGCCGCTGGGCATGTCGATGGAGAGCCGCCAGCCCGAAAGGCCCCGGAATACCTCTATGGCCTCCGCGTATAAGCCTTCCACCGCTCTGGACAGCCCCACGCCGAACAGGGCGTCCACCAGGACCCCATACTCCCGCCGCTGTGGCTGTGAGCTGTGTTCCACGGGATAGCTCTCCAGGATCCTCATCTGCTGCTTCCACTGCTCCGAGGCCCGCTCCCTGTCCCCTACCGTCCAGACCTCCACCTGATGGCCCTTCTCGGACAGAAGCCTGGCCACCGCCAGCCCGTCGCCGCCGTTGTTCCCCATTCCGGCCATGACCAGCACAGGCATCGCCCTGCCTCCACCGGCGCGGAGCTCCTCTATGGCCTCCACCGCCGCCAGCGCAGCCCGTTCCATCAGGACGCATGCCGGTATCCCGATCCTTTCTATGGTATTGCTGTCGTATTCCCTCATCTCAGACGCCGACACCAGATATCTCATTTCCCATGCACCAAAAACAGACTGTTGCCCCTTCTGCCGCAATCAGTCCGTCCCTTTCCCGAATCCCTTTCTCTGCCGTGTCACATGTCCTGGCCGTCCAGATCGTGGTGCATGTCGAAGATATCCACCACCTCGGCCCCGAACACATCGTGCATATAGTTGTAGATGGCGTGGTTATGCCGCTCCAGCTCCTGCTTCCTGACCAGGCGCTTCTTCAGCTCCACGCGGATTTCCGCTACCCATTCCTCGGTCTCCCGTATCGCCTCGCCGTTTTCCGCCATGCTGTCGTAGCAGCAGTCCATGGTGGCCAGCATCAGCTGGAAATTCGCCCGCTCGATCTCCCTGGGGAGATCGAGGAGCTGATCCTGGCAGGCCTCCAGCTTCTCGTTGCACTCCTCCACCAGGCGCCTGTTCTGCTCCGACTTCTGGGCATTCTCCGAGTCCTCGCCCTGCTCCTCTTCCCCCATCAGGGACACGATCTCCTCCATCAGGCGCTTCTTCAGCCGCTTGATCTCCTTTACCTCGTTGTTCAGCTTCCCCTGCTGCTTGAGGAGCCCGTTCAACTCCCCCTCCAGCTGGGCCACGTCCCTCCTGGCCTCTTCGTCCAGAAGCTGATACCATTTATTGTCCAGCGTCAGAATCGGTATGCGCTTCCCCTCCAACGCCTGCACGAAAAGCTCGCGCCGGCTTCCGTCCTCCTCATGCTTCATAGCCCTCTATACACCTCCCAATGTCAGCCTGCCATCCTGCCCTTCCTCCATCTGATACCTGCTGATGTTGTAGGACAGCTTCATCAGGCTGTCCGACAGATGGACATTCTCCACCTGAATCCGCTCCGGCAGGTTCAAGTCCACATGGGCGAAGTTCCAGATGGCCCGGATGTCCGTCTTCGCGAGCCGCTCCGCCACGGGCACCGCACTGGTCTTGGGGATGGTCAGCACCGCGATGTCGATGTCGTTCTCCCGGATGAACCGCTCCAGCTCCTCCATGGGCATGACCCTGATGCCCCGCACCTGGCTGCCCACCAGATCCGGATTCTGGTCGAACATGCCGCGGAAGATGAAGCCCCGCCTCTCGAAATTGATGTAATTGCCCAGCGCGCGCCCCAGGTTCCCCGCACCGATTATGACGAACTTGTGCTGCCTGTCCAGCCCCAGGATCTTCCCGATCTCATCGTAGAGATACTCCACATTGTAGCCGTAGCCCTGCTGGCCGAAGCCTCCGAAATTGTTGAGATCCTGCCGAATCTGGGAGGCCGTCACCTTCATCAGCGCGCTCAGGTCCTGGGACGATATCCGCTCCACGCCATCATCCTTAAGCTCTCCCAGATAGCGGAAATATCTGGGCAGGCGTCCGATGACGGCCTGTGAGATTTCCTTTTCTTCCAAGATACTACCCTCCAGCTTTCTGGCTGCTGTCACTGCACCATGTCAGCGTATTTGATGCGGTATATCCGCCGCAGGGAGTCATTGATGCGCTCCTCGTCGATATTGCCGTTCCTGACGGCCTCCAGTACGCCCGTATATGCTTTTTCATAATCCTCCGGCATGAGGAGCATGTCGCAGCCTGCCAGCACAGCCATGATGGAAGCTTCGTCCGCGGCGTAATACGCCGAGATGGCCCCCATGTCCATGGCATCCGTGATGACCACTCCCTGGAAGCCCATCTGCTCCCGCAGGATGCCGGTCACCAGCGTCCGGGAGAAGATGCTCGGCTCATTGTCGCCCGTGAGCGCAGGCGCGGCCATATGGCTGACCATCACCATGTCCGCTCCCTCATCGATCCCCGCCTGGAACACGGCCAACTCCTCCGCCCAGAACTGCTCTGCCGTCCTGTCGGTGGATACCTTTCCGTCGTGGGTGTCCTCCGTGGCGCTGCCCATGCCCGGGAAATGCTTCAGGCAGGCGGATACCTTCTGCTCCTGGAGCCCCCGCACCATGGAATCGACAAAGCTGGACGCCACGGACACATCGGAGCCGTAGGCCCGCCCTTCCATGATGCTGCCCTCCACATTGGCCAGATCCGCCACCGGCGCGAAATCGAGGTTAAAGCCCAGCCCGGACAAGGTAGCCCCGATGGTCGTCCCTGCCTGGTAGGCGTTTTCAGGATTCCCGGTCTCCCCGATGGCTCCCGCACCGTCCATCTTCGGGCCGATGGACGAGCCTATCCTGGAGACTACGCCGCCCTCTTCGTCCACCGCCAGGAACAGGGGATATTTCGCGTACTGGGCCGTATTCCCCAGCATCTCCTTCAGCTGGGCCTCGGACTGTATGTTCTGGTCGAAATAGATGAGCCCTCCTACAGGGTTCGCCTCCAGCGCCTGCCTGGTGCCGTCCCCGGCCTGTACCGCGGTGCCTACCTTGGTAATCGCCTCCGGCCTCACCACGAACAGCCCCGCCACCTTGTCCTCCAGCGGCATCTGCGCGATCCGCTCGTCCACGTATGCGTCCAGCTTCTCCTCCCAGGTGGGCTCCACCACCTCCGGCGTAGGCTCCGGGGTGGGATCCGGCGACGGCTCTGCGGAAGGGAGGCTCTCCTCCGTGGCCAGCATCTCCTCGATCAGCTCCTGATTGTCCTGCTCCTTCTCCTCCGCCGCCTTTCTGCTGTTCGCCAGGGCGTATGCACCATATCCGATTCCCGTTCCCAGCACAAGGATCACAAGCAGGAACACCGTATATACCATAACTTGGCTTCTAAGCCTCTTTTTTCTCCTTGCTTCCCTTCTGTCCTGCTGTTCTCTGCTGTCCATCTGCGTCCTCTTACAAATATATGTACCCTCTTACAGGTTTTATAATGTCATACATCAGGAAAGGAAATGAACTTTCGTCCATTTCCTTCGCTTTCTCCCACTTCATCCTCTGTATTTCGTTTCTTTCGCACATAAAAGCCTTCTGCAGCTCAATTCTTCTGTACATCAATGGAAGGATGACATCTCTATTATATTGTCTCCGCTCCCATCTGTCAACACATTGCGCGAATTTTCCAGATATTTCTACAAATCTCATAAAATTTATAGATTGGTCAGCACAAAAATATCATAAATTGCCTTAATGGCCGTCTCGAAATCCTCATTGGCCACGCCGATGATGATGTTCAGCTCCGAGGAGCCCTGGTCGATCATCTTCACGTTCACATTGGCATGGGAGAGCGCGGAGAAAATCCTGCCCGCCGTCCCCCTGGTGGCCTTCATGCCCCGCCCCACTACCGCAATCAGGGCCAGATCCGACTCTATCTCGATGGTATCCGGCTTCGCCACGCGGTACAGGCTGGCCACCACCTTCTGCTCCTTGTGCATGAATTCGTCCTGGTGGACGAAGACCGTCATGGTATCGATCCCCGAGGGCACATGCTCAAAGGAGATGCCGCTCTCCTCAAAGGCCTGCAGGACCTTCCTGCCGAAGCCGATCTCGGAGTTCATCTTGTCCTTCTCGATATTGATGCTGCAGAAGCCCTTTTTCCCGGCGATGCCGGTGATGACATATTTCGACTTCTGGCAGGTGCTGCCCACAATCCATGTGCCGTTGTCATCCGGAGAGTTGGTGTTGCGGATATTGATGGGGATGTTCTCCTGTCGCACCGGGAAGATGGATTCCTCGTGGAGCACGCCGGCCCCCATGTAGGAGAGCTCCCGCAGCTCCCTGTATGTAATCACGTCGATCCCCTTGGCGTTCTCGATGATCCTGGGATCCGTCACGAAGAAGCCCGACACGTCCGTCCAGTTCTCGTATACGTCCGCCAGGACAGCCTTGGCCACGATGGAGCCGGTGATGTCCGAACCGCCTCTGGAGAAGGTCTTCACCTCCCCGTCCGGCTTCGCGCCGTAGAAGCCGGGGATGACCGCGTACCTGCATGCCCCGAGCCTCTCCGCCAGCACCCTGTTCGTCTCCTCCGCATTGAAGCTCCCGTTCTCGTCGAACCGGATGACCTCCGCCGCGTCCACGAACTCGAATTCCAGATAGGCCGCCATGATGATGCCGTTCAGGTACTCGCCCCGGGACGCCGCATAGTCCCTGCCGGCCTTTGCCAGGAAATTCTTCTCTATGATGCCGAACTCCCCGTCCAGATCCACCGACAGCTCCAGTCCGGTGACGATCTCCCGATACCTGGCCCGGATGGCCTCAAGCGCCTCCCTGAAGTCCTTGCCGGCCTCCGCCAGCTCATAGCAGGCGTACAGCATATCCGTCACCTTGCTGTCCTTGTCGAAGCGCTTCCCCGGGGCGGAGGGCACCACGTATCTCCTGTCCGCGTCGCTGCGGACAATGTCTCCCACCTTCCGGAACTGTTCGGCGCTCGCCAGGGAACTTCCTCCAAATTTTACCACTTTAGACATTCTCTTCCATTCCTCCCTGTCCTTCCTGTTTGCTCACACAAGGCGTATCCTGTTGAGAACCACGTCTCCCAGCGCCGCGCACTTCGCGTCGAACTCGCTTTCCCTCATGGCCGGGACGAACAGGCCCAAATCGTCGCCCCCCTGTCCCGGCAGGAAGCTGCATCCCGCAAAGCTTTCCTCCAGGCGCTTCCGCCCCGAAGCCTTCGCCCGGACGAAGAATCGGTTCTCTATATTCGCCATATCGGCAATGTCTGCCTCCTCGGACGACCAGCCGTGCATCACGGTCCTGCCCGGATGCATGGCGCAGTCCATCACGTCCGCGGCCACCGCGCTGGCAGTGGGGAGCTTGCCCGCGCCCCGTCCTCCGAACATGGCATCGCCCAGCATGCTGCAGGTAATCTGTACGCCGTTGAACACATCGTCCACCCTTCCCAGGGGGTGCTCCACGGGAAGCATGAAAGGCGCCACCAGCGCGGTCACGCTTCCGTCCTCATTGGCCCTGCACCTGGCCAGGAGCTTGATCGTCATGCCGGCCGCTTTGGCATATGCGAAATCAGCCGTCGTGATCTTCGTGATCCCCTCTGTCATGACCCTGTCCGGGGCCACGTTCTTCCCGGTGATCATGTCCGCCAGTATGGCTATCTTGCGCCCCGCGTCCAGGCCCTCCACATCTGCCTCGGGGTTGCGCTCCGCATAGCCCAGCTCCTGGGCCTGCTTCAGCACCTCCCCGTAGTCCGCCCCTTCCTTCTCCATCTTGGTCAGGATGAAGTTGGTGGTGCCGTTGAGGATGCCCGTCACGGCCTCCACCCTGTCCGCCGCCAGCGCGCTGTTGATGGTCCGGATGATGGGGATGCCGCCCGCCACGCTGGCCTCGAACATATAGTTGCACCGCATCCTCCTCGCGATGGCCAAAAGCTCGGCCCCATGCTTGGCCACCAGCTCCTTGTTGGAGGTGCACACGCTCTTTCCCGCTTCCAGCGCCTGCTTCGTGAACTGATACGCCGCGCCCACGCCCCCCATGACCTCGCACAGGATGCTTATCTCCGAATCGTTCAGAATCGTCCCGAAGTCATGTATGACTCTGTCCTCATAAGGGTCTCCGGGAAAGTCCCTGAGATCCAGGATGTACTTGATATAGATCTCCTCGCCGGCCCGTTCACGGAGCAGTCCCGCGTTGCGCGCAATGACCTCCACAACACCGCTGCCCACGGTCCCGTATCCCAGCACTGCTATTTTTATCATCGTTCCTCTTCTCCTCTTTCCAGGCTTTCTCTCAGGCTGACAGCCCCCTGGCAGCTTACTCCAGGGGATATTTGTCCGTCAATATCTGTACGATTTCCCGAGCTGCCGGAATCTGCTCCTCTCCGCCCTTCACCACCAGCGCGATGGCCTCCGCTATTTTGTCCATATCCTCAGTATTCATGCCTCTGGAGGTGACGGCCGGGGTCCCCAGGCGGACGCCGCTGGTCACGAAGGGAGACTGCGGGTCATTGGGGATGGTATTCTTGTTGCAGGTGATATGCGCCTTGTCCAGGAGCTTCTCCACCGCCTTGCCGGTAAGGCCGAAATTCGTCAGATCCACCAGCATCAGATGGTTGTCCGTGCCGCCGGATACGATTTTTATCCCTCTCTCCATCAGGCCCTTGCAGAGCGCCTGGGCATTGTCTATGATGCCCTTCTGATAAGCCTTGAACTCAGCGCTCAGCGCCTCCTTGAAGCAGACCGCCTTGGCCGCGATGACGTGCATCAGCGGGCCGCCCTGGATGCCGGGGAAGATGGCCTTGTTGAAATTGTACTTCTCGTTCACGGCATTGCTGGAGAGGATCATGCCGCCCCTGGGGCCCCGCAGGGTCTTGTGGGTGGTGGTCGTCGTCACGTCCGCGTAAGGGATGGGGCTGGGATGGAGCCCTGCAGCCACCAGGCCGGCGATATGGGCCATGTCCACCATCAGGAACGCCCCCACCTCGTCCGCCACCTCGCGGAACTTCTTGAAATCGATGGTGCGCGCATATGCGGACGCTCCGGCGATGATCATCTTAGGTCTTGCCTCCAGGGCGATTTCACGCAGCCTGTCGTAATCGATGAAGCCGTTGTCGTCCACGCCGTAGGGGACGATCTTGAAATATTTCCCGGACATGTTCACCGGGCTGCCGTGGGTCAGGTGCCCGCCGTGGTCCAGGTTCATGCCCATGATGGTGTCCCCGGGCTTGCAGACGGCGAACTGCACCGCCATGTTGGCCTGGGCGCCGGAATGGGGCTGCACATTGGCGTACTCGCAGCCGAACAGCTCCTTGGCCCGCTCTATGGCCAAGCGCTCCACCACGTCCACGCACTCGCAGCCGCCGTAGTATCTCTTTCCCGGGTATCCTTCCGCGTATTTATTGGTCAAAGGGCTTCCCATGGCCGCCATCACGGCCTTGCTGACCCAGTTCTCAGAGGCGATCAGTTCGATATGGCTGTTCTGCCTGGCCTGCTCGTCCACGATGGCCTGCGCGATTTCAGAATCGACGACTCTCACTTCATCTAATGAATACATTCCCACTCCTCCTTAATCGTAATCGATGCAATAGATTTCCGTCTCCTGGATTGCTGTCTCTTCTCGATATTCAGGACGTATTATATCATAGAATGTACGGTTTGCAAACAAAAATTTACAAAATGGCTTTACGAAACGGCCCTCTGCTGATATAATACGTCCTGAA
>CAMTBF010000156.1 GCA_947068385.1 uncultured Lachnospiraceae bacterium | reverse complement strand
TCCACGATGCTCTGGATATACTTCTCCCGCACGCTCTTGCATACGGAAATCTTGTCCACAAGGTCGTAGTACACATCCGGCTCCAGGTATTTCAAGGACAGATCGTCCAGCTCGATCTTCACCTTGCTGATGCCCAGCCTCTGGGCGATGGGGCAGTAGATCTCCAGGGTCTCCCTGGCGATGCGCTGCCTGCTCTCCGGCTTCTTGTACTGCAGGGTGCGCATGTTGTGGAGGCGGTCGGCCAGCTTGATCAGGATGACGCGGATATCCTTGGCCATGGCCAGGAACATCTTCCGCAGGTTCTCTGCCTGCATCTCCAGCTTCTCGTCCGGCTGGTCGGTCCCGGCGGACAGGGGGATCTTCTCCAGCTTGGTGACGCCGTCCACCAGCAGGGCCACATCGTCCCCGAACTCCCGCTTCAGGTCCTCCTCCGTCATGATGGTGTCCTCCACCACGTCATGGAGGATGCCCGCCACGATGGTCTCCTTGTCCAGCTCCAGATCCGCCAGGATGATGGCCACGTTCAGCGGATGGATGATGTAGGGCTCCCCGGATTTGCGCTGCTGGTTCTTGTGGGCCTCCGCCGCGGTCTGGTATGCCTTCTGTATCATGGAAATGTCATCGCTTGGATGGTATTTCCGGACGCGCTGAACCAGCTCCTGATACAGGCCCTCAGGATCCACGAATTCATGATATTCGCTCATCTTTCCATCGTCAAAAATTTCATCGAATTTTTCTTCTGCCATAGATACCCACGCTTTCTACCATGTCTTCGCCCCATGCCATGCGGCCCCTGGCCTTCCGCCTTCCCTATTTTCCGGGATAGCGGATAGCGGAATCCAGACGGTATCCCGCGATCTTCTCGCGGCCCTTCAGCCCCGCCAGCTCCATCAGGACCACCACGCCCACCACCTGGCCGCCAAGGCTCTCCACCAGCTTGATCATGGCCTCCGTGGTGCCGCCTGTGGCGATCAGGTCGTCCACGATCAGCACCCTCTGCCCGGGCTTGATGCTGTCCTTGTGCATCTCGATGGTGGCCTGGCCGTATTCCAGGTCATAGGAGATGGAAACCGTCTCCCTGGGAAGCTTCCCCGCCTTGCGGATCAGCACGAAGGGCTTTTTATTATTATAGGCGATAGGGGTTCCAAATATAAATCCCCTGGACTCAGGCCCTGCCACCACATCGTAATCCAGGTCCTTCACCAGCTCCTGCATGGTGTCCACCGCCAGCTGCAGCCCCTCCGCATCCTGAAGGACGCTGGTCACGTCGCGGAAGATGATCCCCTCCTCCGGGAAATCCGGTATGCTTACTACATATTCCTCCAGCTTCTTCATCTCGGTCTACCTCTCTTTTACTCTTCTATGTATCTCTCTGTGCTGCGTTTTGACTTATCCACAAAGTACTTTATGATATCGCTGCGGGTGACGATCCCGATGAACACATTCCTGTCATCAACCACCGGCACGAAATTCTGGTTCTTGGCCCGCTCCAGAAGGTTCTCCATAGCAGTGTCGATGCAGGCCGGCCTCACCTTGCCGCTCTGCAGGAAATCCCGTACAGTAGCCTGCTCCAGGTTCTTCAGCGTGATGTTTTCGAGCGTCTGATTGTATGCCAGTATATTCCAGAGAAAATCAGCCACCCCCACCACGCCCACGTACCTGTCCTCCATATCGATGACAGGTATGGCGGAGAAGCCGCTCCTGCGCAGCTTCTCCAGGCCCTGCCGCAGCGTCATGTCGTCCCGCAGATAGGCCACCTCTGCCTTGGGCAATAAAAATGATGCTATATTCATTCTCCTGCTCCTTCACCGTCCGTTCCCCATGTCCCGGGCTTTTTGGCTTTTCAGTCCTTCTGCCCGTCCCCGTCGGCGTCCGTCACCTCCGCAAAGGTGCTGTCCACTGCATTCAGGTCGTCGAAATATCCCTTCGCCTTCCTCGCCAGATAGAAACAGGTGACGCAGTCCGTTACGCCGCTGAATATCAGCCCTGCGCCCAGAAGCTGCAGGAGGAAGAGCGCCGCGTCCAGGGAATTGACGATAAGCGCCGCCCCCAGCACCACGTTCACCGCCGCCAGGATCAATACCGTCACCCAGTTGCCGTACCCCAGCCGCTTCATGTCTATCACGTCCTGGAGCTTCCGGCAGCCGCTGGCCACCACCAGGACGCCCAGGATCATCGGCACCAGCGAGATGATCCACTCCACCTTATAGAGGAAGAGGATCCCCACCGCTATGCCCACCAGCCCATAGCCGAAGTCGTTCCTGTAATAATTCTGGCTGGCCTCCCGCAGCAGGTAGCATATCATGGAGACCGCACCCGCCAGGATCAGCAGGATGCCGATCAGGTACCCCAATGTCTTCACCATGGTATCCGGAATCACCAGGGCCACCACCCCCAGCACGATGTACAGGGCCGCGGTCAGGAGGGTCTCCCATTTCAGCTGTTTCAAGAGTTTCCTCATACCGGCCCCCTTTATTTCCTGCCGCAGCACTTCTTGTACTTCTTGCCGCTTCCGCAGGGGCAGGGATCGTTGGGATAGACCTTCGGATCCTTGACGATCGTGGTGGAGGATTTCTGCTCCTTGTAGAGGGCCTTCCTGGTCTCCTCGTCGAAGATGTCGTTCCACTCCTCCAGGTTGTAGAGCCAGTCGGCCTCCGCCGCCACCATGTTCTTGTACAGCAGCTCCTTCTCGAAGCCCAGGTTCACCTGGGTGTCCTCCTCCATCTCCTCGATGGGGTTGGGCTCCTTCAAGCTGTCGTTGATGCCGTCCAGGAAGCCCGTCATGGTCTTGACGGACACCTGGTATTTATCGGCCAGCTCCTTCACGGTGCCACGCACCACCTCATCGGGATTCTTCAGGAGCTGGGCATAGATTTCCTTCTCCTCCTGGAAATATGCGGCCCAGAGCTTCTGGAGCTTGTCCTGTCCCACTGACTCGTTATATGCCTCTTCTCTCCATTTTTCCAATAATGCCATATCTACCACCTTTTTCAATCCCACCGGCCTTGCCGCCGGCTGTATTTTTACCGGACGCCCTAAGCAGAACGCCACACGTATCAGTATATAACAGATTCCCCTTTTAGACAATAAAAAAATTTTCAAAAATTTCCCTTCCGGTGTATAAACGGCGGATTTCGGGCCAGACTATTCAATGTCAAGGAACCCCCTCCTTTGATCGTACCAAAGATAAGATAATACTTAGGCTCCGTCTGGGGCGACTTGCGCCGGCAAGACGGAGCCTGAATCCTCCCCTTTGAGAGGGGCTGAAAGCCACCTCTTTAGGAGGGGCCACAGGCTACCTCTAAAGAGGGGCTATCAGCCACCTCTTTATTCCGGGCTTCGCGCAGGTGCAGGCCCGGGATTTTTTTGTCCCCAAATCCGGGGCCGTCCTGTTCACAGGCGCCTGGGCAGCCGCACCTCCACCACCGCCCCGAAGTTCTCGTCCATGTTGAAAAAGTGGATCTCGGCCTGGTCTCCGTACAGGAGATGCAGCCGTTTCCCGATGTTCTGCAGGCCCACATGCCTGCGCCCATTGTAGACGATGGGCTCATCCTTCTCTATGGCCTCCAGTATCCCGGCGGAGAATCCCTGCCCCGTATCCGACACGCAGATATAGAGATTGTCCTTCTCCTCCTGGTGTTCGCTGGTGATATACAGCGTGACCTCCACGGATCCGTCCAGGGTGACTCCGTGGACGATGGCGTTCTCCACCAGAATCTGCAGCAGCAGGAACGGCACCTTGCATCCGCCCACATCTCCGTCTTCAATCACCTCGAAGCTGAAGGAATCCTCCCCGTAGCGCAGCTTCTGGATGTCCACATAGGAGTTCAGAAGCCCAAGCTCCTCCGAGACCAGACGCTGCGTGCCGCCGCTGCCCAGGAAGGTGTGCCGGATATACTCCGAGAGCTTCTCCGAAATCCCCACGATCTCCGGCACGCCCCGCCTGTCCGCCATGCCGTGGATCAGGCTCAGGCAGTTGATGAAGAAATGGGGCTTCATCTGCTCCTGCATGAACTCCAGCTCGATCTGCTGCTCCTTCAGCTCCTTTTCATAGAACGCGATCCGCAGGGACTGCAGCTTCCCCAGAAGCTCCCGGAACTTCCCGCTGACGGACTGCAGCTCCAGCAGCCGGCTGTCCAGGCTTCCGTCCAGGTACTGCCCCTCCTCCAGGTTCTCCAGCCCCTCCACCAGCTTCTTCATGGGCTCCACGATCCTGCGGTAATACATGCTGATGACGATGGCGCACAGGACGAGCAGCGCCGCCACCATGGTCAGCAGCACCAGCTGCATGTTCCTGATATTGTCCGTAATCCCGCCTCCCGGCACGATGTACAGGTAGAGCTTCCCGATGGTGCCCAGGCGGAACTCATAGAGCGCCTTCGGCCTCCCCTCCCGGAAAATCTCAGCGTATTCCTCCTCCGGCATGGCAGGGAACAGCACATTGCCGTCCGCCGTCTCCAGGAACGGAACCACCGCGTATTTCTCCACTGCCTTCTGCAGCTGCGCAAAGATCGTGTCCAGCTTTACAACGCAGCCCACGGCCTTTCCCTTCTTCATGCAGTATCCCACCGCGTAGGATTCCCCCTCTATCTCCATCTGCGTCCAGTCCGTGTATTTGGAATCCGTGCGCTCATCTGCCTCCAGCAGTTCCAGGAGCTGCCTGTTGATGGGAAGCTTCACCGGGCTGCTGCGGAAGACGATTCCTGTATCCGTAATCATGAGCCCCGCTTCCCGGGCATAGGTAAAAAAGAACTGCACCTCGCCGTACCGCAGCTTCATCAGCACCATCTTGTCCCGGAGCCTGGTCAGCAGCTCATAATGCTCTCCGTCCTTCGGCCCTATCTCCCCCGCCAGGGCTTCCACGTCAAAGTCCTTTCCAGCCACATGGAACACTTCGCTGTTGATCTGGCTGATGTCCCGGTTGATCTGGTCCACATACAGCCTGGCCGTATCCGCAATGTAGCTGTCGATGGATTTCTGGTTCTCCACGATTCCCCACACATAGCAAGCCAGCACGCCTGCCAGGGCCGCTCCAATCAGGGCCAGGAGACGCACTGTGACCTTCGTCAGGCTCTCCGCCTTCCTATCCCTGTTCCCCGCGCCATCCAAATGCTTCCACCGCATCCCTAACCTCCTCTCTCCCCGCTTCCACAGAATATTTTACCACAGACCTCCCCTGTGTTTCCATACGCAAAAAACGGCAGGGGCCTTTCCGTTCAGCCAGTCCCTGCCGTCCATATCTTATGTTCCTATTTCATGGATTCCTTATATGCCGCGAATGCCGCTTTCTGAATTTCCACATATTCATCCAGGCCCATTTCTTTCAGCTTCTGGATATAGGCATCCCATTCCTCCTCGATGCCGCCATCCACTACCCAGTGGGAATACTGCGCATTCACATAGGGGCTGATGTCCGAGGAAAGGGTGGTCAGGCGCTCCAGCTCCTCATCCGTATAGTGCACCATGGGCATGCCTACGTTCCGGTCCAGTGTCACATACTGTTCATTGACCGCGTCCTCGGCGCGCTTCACCCCATCGCCCTCCTCCACGGGAAGAATCACGTTCTTCTCAAAATCAGGACTCATATACTTGGGCCCGAAGTCCCGCAGGGAATGGCACCATGCGAACGTATCCATGGAAGTGCCGTCCGTAGGCCTGTCTACGGAATAAGTGCCGTCTCCATTGTCCGTGATGGCTACGCCGATTTCCCCATAGGTCATCTGCAGGGACGCCAGATCCGTATAGAAGCTGTCCGCCCAGCGCAGCAGCGCATCCGGATCCTCACAGTTTTTGGTGATGACAAGCTCTCTGTCCGTTACATCCAGATAATCGGTGGCGGACTCCAGGTAATGGATTCCGTTCCATCCCTCTACGGCTTCCAGGACTTCGAACTGTCCCGCGTTCATCCCGGCCTCGGCATCACATGTCCAGCCGAAGATCATCCCTACCTGGGAGCCGTCCTGTGCCTGCTGCTTTGCCTGTCTGGTGGAGCCATCCTGGGTGAACCTCTCCGGATCCACGATTCCCTGCTCCCACAGGCTGCGCATCCATTTCACGGCCTCTTTGTAGTTCTCCTGCACCGGTACAAATACAGGTTCGCCGTCATTGTTCAGTCCCATCCAGTTTCCGTCACGGCTCACCATGGTTCCAAAGGGACTCAGCACATGCCGCAGATCGTCGAACAGGGGCGCGCCGGAATCGCCTGTGAGGGGGAATTCATTATTGGGATCCCCATCGCCGTCGGCATCCTCTTCCTTGAACTTCAGAAGCACATTGGTCAGCTCGTCTATTGTGGTAGGCGCTTCCAGGTTCAGGCGGTCCAGCCAGTCCCTGTTGATATACGCCATATCGCCGTTCACCTTTGGCCGCATGGCAAGGCGCTTGGGCAGGCTGTATATCCTTCCATCTCGGTCTGTACAGATTGCCCGGAGCACAGGGTCTGCCTCCATTGCCTTAGTCAGGTTCGGCATGTCCGCGATCTTTTCTGTCAAATCCACAAAATACTCTCGGTTCATGGCGATATCGCTGGCGTTCAGGGTAATGGATCCCAGAAACGCGTCCGGCAGATCCTCGGAAGCCAGGAGCAGGGACCTCTGCTCGCTCCAGTCGCCGTAGGAGTAAATCTCCCACTCGATATGGATGCCGGCCTCTTCCTCCATTTCTTTCATGAAGCCCTCTGACAGGAAATCCGTGGGCCAGTTGCCGTCCCAGCGCACTGTCACGATTTTAAAGGTGGGACGCTCCTCCTGGGAATCCGCCTCAGCGGAAGCCTCACTGCTCTCCTCTGCCTGCTCCGATTGCTCGGAAGACTTTTCCTCTGTCTGCTCCCCTGCGCTGCTGCCCTGGGGCTCCTGCTGCTTATCCCCGGCCCCGGAGCCGCACCCTGCCAGCGTGCCCGCCGTCATGACAGCCGCCAGCACCAGGCTCAACCACTTTTTACCGTTCTTTCTCATACGCTTTCTCCTTTTCTTTATGAATGAATCTTTATTTGAAACCCAAATCACCCCTTCAGGGATCCCAGCATCACGCCCTGGTTGAAGTATTTCTGCACGAACGGGTACATGCACATGATCGGCGCGGAAGACACTACGATCACCGCATACTTGATCAGATCCGCCAGGGACTTCGCCTCCTGGCCTGCCATTCCCGTGAGCATGTTCCCCATGTTCTTGTTCACGATCAGGATGTTCCGCAGTACGATCTGCAGGGGCTGCAGGTTCGGCTCCCTCAGATAGATCAGCGCGTTGAAGTAGGCGTTCCACTGCCCTACAGCCGTCCACAGGGCTATCACGGACAGGATGGCCTTGGACAGAGGGAGCGTGATCCGGAAGAAGAACCCGATGTACCCGCAGCCGTCCAGCTGGGCCGCCTCCCAGAGGTCCTCGGGGATGCTGTTGTCGAAGAACGTCCTGGCCACGATGATGTAGTAGGTCACCACTGCAAAGGGCACGAACATCACCCAGACCGTATCCAGAAGGGAAAAGTCCTTGACCACCAGGTAGGTGGGAATGAGCCCGCCGGAGAAGAACATGGGAATCAGGTAGAATATGTGGAAGAGCTTCCGCCCGTACATCTTCTTCCGGGAGAGGGCATAGGCCGCGGGGATGTTCACCGCCAGGGTGGTCAGCGTTCCCGCGGCCTAT
>CAMTBF010000155.1 GCA_947068385.1 uncultured Lachnospiraceae bacterium | reverse complement strand
AGAAGGATAACGAGAACAATTATAAGTATATAGGCAAGACTTTAACAATTACCTATAAAGCAAAAGTTAACAGTAATGCAAAGATGAACAGTGTAGCTAATGACAATGACGCAAAACTTGACTATTCAAAAGACTCCAATATTAATGGAGAAACTGGAAAAGAGGAAGACAAAACTTACAACTATACCTTTGACCTGAGTGGAGAGGTCAATGGAAATAATAAGTCCAGTATGATTGATAAGAAGGGAAAAGAAACAACAAGTAGTGAAGGTGTTGCGTTAGCAGATGCGGAATTTACATTGTATACAGCATATAACACAGAGACAAAGGTCTGCAGTAGTCCATATAATACCGCTCTTATTCCGAATGGAATTGTAGTTTCCGGAGATGGGAAGAAGGATAATCCTGACAAAGGCGCATTGGTAATTCGCGGTCTTGCCGCAGGAACTTATTATCTACAGGAGACAAAGGCACCTGCTGGATATTCCCTCAATACTGATGTATACAAAATTGAGATTGATGCAACGTATTATGAAGACAGCGATACCAATATACCGACTGGTAAAGAGGTAGGGCAGCTTAAGAGTTGGACAGTTAAAGTTACAAATTTGAATGACAGTACTGATCAGGGTGAGACGGCAAGCTTTGATTTGGAGGGAGGTAATTCTATTAAAACTATTAATGTAGACATCCCCAACACCAAGCTCTCCAGCCTGCCCTCCACCGGCGGCATAGGCACAACAATCTTCACCATCGGCGGCTGTGCCATCATGATCGTAGCTGCTGGCCTGTTCTTCGCAAGCCGCAGGAAATCCACGAAGTAATCCCGTGGATCTGAAACACCTTACATAAGAACCTAAAAGCACCAAAGAGGAAACGCTGTCGCTCCGGGGCGGGTAAGCCCGCCCCGGACTAGGCGGCGGAAAGAATGTATCAATTCTTGAATTGTCAAAAAATCCTGACAATTCCAAACAAAAATACAACAATAAGGAGAGCCCGGATGAGAAAGCATATAACAACCGTCATAGTCTGCATCATGTTCACAGCCGGCCTGTCCCTGCTGCTGTATCCCTTTACGGCGAACCAGTGGAACACCTACAGACAATCCCAGCTCATCACCACCTACGAGGAGGCCGTCACGGAGATGGCGGAGACAGGGCGGGTGGACTACGAGGCGGAATGGGTGCAGGCCCAGAGCTACAATGCCGACCTGATCCCCTACATCCTCCCCGATTCCTTCTCCACAGCGGAATACCCCGAGGAGGGGGACGCGAAGTACCTCTCCTGCCTGAACCTCACCGGGGACGGCATGATGGGGTTCATTCAGATCCCCAAGATCGGCGTGAAGATTCCCATCTACCACACCACCAGCGACGAGGTGCTGCAGAAGGCCGCGGGGCACCTGGCGGGCAGCTCCCTCCCTGTGGGAGGCGAGGGGACCCACGCCGTGATCTCCGCCCACAGGGGCCTGCCCAGCGCAGCGCTCTTCACGGACCTGGATAAGCTGGAGGAGGGGGACGCATTCTACCTCTCCGTCCTGGACGGCACCCTCTGCTACGAGGTGGATCAGATCACGGAGGTGGAGCCCACGGAGACGGAAGCCCTGGCAGCGGAGGAGGGGCAGGACCTGGTGACGCTGCTGACCTGCACCCCCTACGGCGTGAACAGCCACAGGCTCCTGGTCCGGGGCCACAGGATCCCATACACGGAGATGGAGGAGGAAGCCATCCCGGCAGCCTCCGGTTCCGGCCTGGTGGGTGCCAGCATGCACACCAGCTATCTGCTCTGGGTCATCATCGGCCTGGCGGTGACGGCGCTTTTCATCCTCCTGCTCTATCTCTATGACAGGAAGCTGAAGAAAAAGGCGCCGCCCGCAGGGAGGGCCCCCGGATGATGCGGAAGATATCCGGCATCCTCTTTGGCCTGATGTTCCTGGCAGGGCTGGGGATCCTCTGTTACCCCACGGTGTCGGACCAGTGGAACACCTACCGCCAGAACCAGCTCATCACCACCTACGAGGAGGCCGTCTCGGTGCTGGAGCCGGAGGACTATTCCAGGGAGTGGGAGACGGCAAGGCGCTTCGACAGCGGGCACGCCTCCAACAATATCTACGGCGACGTCTTCGGGGAAGAGGGGGAGGAGCTGGAGGACACGGCGTACTGGAAAGTGCTGAACATCTCCGGGGACGGGGTCATGGGGTATCTTTCCATCCCGAAGATCGGCCTGAAGCTGTCCCTGTACCATGGCACCGGGGAGGATGTGCTGCAGACCGGGGTGGGGCATTTAAGCGGCTCCAGCCTGCCCATCGGCGGGGAGGGCACCCACAGCGTGCTGGCCGCCCACAGGGGCCTGCCCAGCGCCAGGCTCTTCACGGACATCGACCAGCTCTACAAGGGCGACATGATATACATCCATGTGCTGGACGAGACCTTGGCCTATGGGGTGGATCGGATCCTGCCCATGGTTGACAAGGACGACATGGCGGCCCTGGAGGAGGCGCTTTCCATAGAGGAGGGAAAGGACCGCATCACCCTTTTCACCTGCACCCCCTACGGGGTGAACAGCCACAGGCTGCTGGTGCGGGCGGAGCGGATGCCCTATGAGGGCGAGGAGGTCGTGAGCACTCCCGTGGAGACCATGCTGGAGGCGGTGCAGAACTATTACATGCTGTACCTGATCATGGGCCTGTCCGTGACCCTGCTGATCATCGCGGTGATGCGGTTCCTCTTCCGGCCCCGGAAGCCAAAGGGCGGGGAGTGAGTTTTTTCAGGGAAACGATTCGGAGACGATTTTGTATAGAGTCGCAGGCGTCTGATTGGTACCGGATGGACAAATAGCGCAGAAGGATGCGCATTGCGGAACTGGAATAGGAGGTAAGAGGATGAAGGGAAGAGGAAAGAGAGGGAGGAGCGCATGGGCCCTGCCCGCGGGGCTGGCGGCGCTGCTCTGCGCCCTGACGGCAGGGCCGGGGGCCGCCTATGGCGCGGCGGGCATCGACACGGCCAGGACGGACTGCAGGATCGATTTTACCCTGGACGTGGATACCCTGAGCCAGGCCGGGGAGACCGGATACCTGGAGGCGGTGTCCCCTGACTATAATCAGTACTATGGCGAGCTGGCGGAGTTCCTGAGCGGTGCCGGGGACGCCGGTGCCGGAAGCCCGACAGAGCCTGGCGGAGCGGAGAGCCCGGATTCCGAGCGGCGGGCCATACAGGTGAACCTGTACAGGATAGCCGACGTGGACGAGGGAGGGCGCTACAGGCTGCTCCCGGATTTCGCCGCGTCCCAGGAGCTCCGGGGCCTGGAGGCGGCGGACGCGGACACCGCTGCGGGACAGTGGTCCCAGTGGGCGGCCGCGGCGGCGCAGTTGGCCCTGGGCACGGTGGGAGAGGACGGCGTGCCGGTGCCTCCCGCGGGAGGGGAGCGCAAGCCGGACGGCAGCGCGGAGATTGTCCTGCAGGACGGGAGGGCCGCAGGGGCCGTGGAGAATTTAAGCGTGGGCCTGTACCTGGTGAACGTCCTGCCTGTGGACACGGCGGCCTATCGGTACAGCTTCATCCCTTATCTGGTCTCCCTGCCGAACCGCTCTTACCAGGCCCAGGATGCTGGCGGGCAGGCCGGTGAGGATGCGGAAGAGTGGATTTACGGGAACGAGGAGGGGAAGCGGATCTACGTGGGCCTGAAGCCGGAGCGGGCGGACCGATACGGCAGCCTGGTCATAGAGAAGAAGATTACTGCCTACAGCGAGACGTTCCGGGGCGCCTCTTTCGTCTTTGAGGTCAAGGCGGTGAAGGACGACAGGGTGGTGTACAACGATGTGGTCTCCCTGAGCTTTGACAGCTATGGCACCCGGTCGGTGAGGATAGAGAAGATCCCCGCCGGAGCGGAGGTCACTGTGACGGAGGTCTACAGCGGCGCGAACTATGTCCCGGCGGACGGGAATAATGTGAAGAGCGCGGTGATCGCGGCGGAGGAAGAAGACGCGAAGGTCAGCTTTGAGAACGAGTATGAGGGGACCAACAACGGCGGGAACGCCAGCGTGGTGAACCATTTCGTCTACGGGAAGGACGAGGCGGGGCAGGAGGATCTGCAGTGGGAGAAGCTGGAGGGAGGTGCGGATAGATGAAGAAGAAAAGGGTATGGGCAATCCTCATCCCCTCAGCGCTTGCGCTGACGCTGGCGGCGGGAGCCCGGGTGCAGGATGCGATGGCCTATTTCACCAGCTACGCTTCGGCCCAGGGGCGTGTCCAGGTGGGGCTGTCGTTTTCGGAGACGGAGACCGGGGACGACGTGTCGGACTGGACCAAGCATATATCCGTGCTGAACACGGGCACGGTGCCCTGCTATGTGCGGGTGAAGGTGCTGGTCAGCGAGAGATACGGGAAATACGTGAGCTACTCGGCCCAGGTCCAGGGGAGCTGGACTTTAGGGGAGGACGGCTATTGGTACTATGGCGCGGTCCTGAATCCGGGGGAGACGGCTTCGGAGCTTCTGGCCGCGCTGGACAGGACGGCCCTGGGGCAGGACACGGAGAACGGGGAAGAGCAGGAGTTCAACGTGATCGTGGTGCAGGAGCATACCACGGTGCTGTATGACGATGCGGGGAATGCTTACGCGGACTGGACGATGGCTCAGGCGGACAGCGATGCTGAGGAGGGCTGAAAATGAAGAGAGACGGGAAAAGCTGCGCGGCTCCCATATTGCTATTGGGCGCATCGGTGGCCCTGCTGGCATTCAGCACGGTGGGGAGCACACGGGCGGCCCTGACTTATTACAGTGAGAACTATGCCATGGAGGTGACGGTGGGGAGCATCGGGGTGACGCTCCAGGAGAACGGCGCCTCTGTGAGCTATCGGAATTATATCAAGGACGACTGGAGCGATTCCGGCTCCGGGGAGCTTCTGACAAAGCTGGTGCCGGAGGGGGAGAGCCTGGCCCCGGGGAAGCGCTATGAGGAGGCTCTGAGCGTGGCCAACAGCGGTGCCATCGACACCTATGTGCGGGTCAGCCTCTACAGGAGCTGGCAGGACGATGAGGGGAAGAAACTGACAGGAGTGTCACCGGAGCTGATCCAATTTGACCTTACGGAAGGGTCTGGCTGGATCGTGGATGAAAATGCCTCCACGCCGGAGCGCATGGTGCTGTATTATACGAAGGTCCTGCCCTCGGAGGGGAGCACGCCCGCGCTGTGCGACGGGGTGAGGATCTCCAACGACATCTACCGGGAGGTGGAGAACGTATCCGTGGAGGAGACGGCGGAGGGAAAGGTCTTCCGGACCGAGTATCTGTATGACGGATGCTGGATGAACGTAAAGGCAGAGGTGGACGCGGTCCAGACCCACAACGCGGCGGAGGCCATAAAGAGCGCCTGGGGCGTGGACGTGGACGTGGCGGCGGACGGGACGCTGCGCCTTAGATGAAGGGCAGGGGGCGGAGCCTGCCTGCCGTCTTCCTGAAGGCGGCGGGGGCCGTGCTGTTGCTTTTGCTGGCGGCGTCCTGCCTGCCCCTGACGGTGCCGCGGTTTTTTGGCTATCATATCTATTCCGTGGTCAGCGGGAGCATGGAGCCGGCCATCCCTACGGGGAGCCTGGTGTACATCAGGGAGGCGGCGCCGGAGGGGATCGCCGTGGGGGACGTGGTAGCTTTCTACGGGGCGGCGGACTCTGCCTCCATCATCACCCACAGGGTGGTGGAGAACCGGGTGGTCATGGGGGAATTCATCACCAAGGGGGACGCCAACCAGACTCCGGACATGAATCCCGTGCCCTATGCGCGCCTGATCGGAAAGGTGGAGCGCAGCATCCCCCGGGCGGGGGCCATCGCCGCGGTGTTCACCAGCGCCCGGGGCAAGGCCATGGCGGGCTGCACGGTGCTGGCCGCGGTGCTGCTGCAGATGGCAGGGGCGCTGGTAGAGGGCCGGGGGGCCGGGAGGAGTGCGTGAAGGGCACGGGTTGTATGTTCCGTTAGAAACGGCGCTGCCGCCGCAGGCGACATGGCGGGAAAGTGAGACTGCGTAAGTCAGGAGGGAATGTCTATGAAATCGAAATTGTTGCGCAAATCCGGCCTCCAGGGCGGGCGGCATCTGTTCTGCACGGCCCTGGCGGCGCTTGTGCTCATTGGAAATGCGGCCACCGTCCGGGCGGAGGACTATGAGGGCGGGGACTGGAAGGTGGAGTTCACGGGGGAGGGCATGGCGAGCAACTTCAGCTCCGCGGACATCTCCGACGCGGTCTATTCCCTGCAGCCCGGCGACAGCGTGGCCATCAGCCTGGACCTGGAGAACAGGAGCGGCAGGGGCACGGAGTGGTACATGACCAACAAGGTGCTCTCCAGCCTGGAGGACCATTCCGACCAGGCCAGGGGAGGAGCCTATGCCTACCGCCTGGCCTACATCGGGCAGGACGGCGCGGAGACCGTGTTCTTCGACAGCTCCACCATAGGCGGGGATCGGGATTCCGCCGCGGGGGTGGGCCTGCATGAGGCTGTGGAGAGCATGGGGGAGTATTTCCGGCTGGGCGCTCTGGCTTCGGGAGAGAAGGGGACGGTGACCCTGAACGTGGCCCTGGACGGGGAGACCCAGGGGAACACCTACCAGAATACCCTGGCTGACCTGAGCATGAGCTTTGCCGTGGACACCTTGGTCCCCACCGGGGACGATGGGCCGGACAGGGGCGGGAACACGGGCGGCGGGCAGCCGGAGCCGGGCGGCGGCAGCCATTCTTACTCCACAGGGGGCGTAAGGACAGGGGACTCCAGCGACCTGGCCCTCTGGTCATGTGCCGCTTTCGCCAGCGGGGCGCTGCTGCTGGTGCTGGCGCTGCTGGGCCTGAGAAAGAGCGGAAGGGAGGACGCGTCATGAGCAGACAGGGGAAGAGGAGGTTTATTCTGAGAGGGGCCGCGGCGCTTTTGGGCGCGGTTCTGGCCTTTGGAAATTTCGGGCATCCTGCTCTCGGGAAGATGAGCTGCCGGGCGGCGGAGTATTCCTACACCGTGACCTTCTACCCGGGCAACCACGGGAGCTTCCAGGGCACGGAGATGGTGACGGTGGACAACAGCGCCTCCGGCTCCTCCTATGAGATTAGCGCCTCCGGCTCCGCCATCCGCATCAGCGGCCTGTGCGCCGGGGATGTGGTAGGCCTTGACGCGGCCATGGAGGGCGCGGTGGGGCTGGAGGAGGGGAGCCGGTATTATGTGAAGGGCATCCGGGTCAGCGGCCGTGACAACGAGACGGTGGACGCCTCCGCTTTCCGGGTGGAGGAGGACAGGGATTACGTGGTGGCATACGGCATACGGGGGGATCTGACGTCCTATGTGGTCCACTATCAGGACGAGGCGGGGAACACCCTTGCGCCCAGCCGGACTTATTATGGGAATGTAGGCGATAAACCGAGGATAGCTTATCACTATATAGAAGGATATCAGCCGCAGGCATATAACCTGACGAAGACCTTGTCGAAGAACGAGGCGGAGAATGTGTTCGTGTTCGTCTATACCAGGATCCCTGCCGGAGGAACCGGGGGAGGTGCCGGCGGTGGTGGCGGAACCACGGGCGGCGGAGCCGATGGTGGAGCCGGAGCTGGTGGCGCCGGCGGCGGAGGAACAGGCGGCGGGGCCGGAACGGGTGGTGCCGGTGCAGCCGGAGGCGGCGCGGCGGG
>CAMTBF010000154.1 GCA_947068385.1 uncultured Lachnospiraceae bacterium | reverse complement strand
GGCATACCTTCTGGTTCCCATGGCCCATGAAATCCGCCCGCACCTGAATCAGCCCCACGTCCTCCATCTTCTTGATGTGGCTGGTCAGCGCCCCGTTGGTGATGTTCAGGCTGCTGGCGATCTCGTTCATGTTCATTTCCTTATTCTTCAGCAGCAGCTGGATGATGTTCACCCGCACTTCGGATCCCAATACCTTGAACAGCTCTACCCCATCCTCCAGATTTTTGATGTACAGCATATCGACACACACTCCCCGATGATTCCGACTTGTTATTTAGAGTTTTCTAAAATATTATATCTCTTTCTGTGCCTTCGCGCAACTGCTTTTCATCCGGGAATCCTTTTTTGTGCATAATCATGCAAAATACTGTCATTTGTCAGTCATCTTTACCATAGAGGAAGCCTCTGTCAGTCCCCATTTCCAAAGGAAAAGACCGGTCTCCCCTCCTCCCAGCGGATCTGCATCAGCATGGCATGGCGGTTGGGATTATACAGCGGGTTCCCGGTGATCGTGCTTTCCGTCCTGGCGTGGTACACCATCACGTCACGGCCCTCCCCGTCCGTGGTGAAGGAATTGTGGCCGGGGCCGTATATCCCCTTCTCCGGGTCGCTGCTAAGCACGGGATAGCGCTCCTTCCTCCAGGACCTGGGATCCAGGAGATCCGTCCCCTCGTCGGCGGTCAGCATGCCCATGCAGTAGGCCGCCCCTGTCTCGCTGGCGGAATAGGTGAGGAAGATCTTCCCCTCGTGCTTGAGCGCCGCAGGCCCCTCGTTGACCCAGAACCCCACCCGCTCCCAGTCGTAATCCGGGGTGGTCAGCAAGACCTGTACGGTCCTCAGGCGCCAGGGCGTCTCCATCTGAGCGATATACAGATTGGAAATCTGCTTCCCCACGCCCACCTTCTCCGCCCACACATAATATCTCTCCCCGCCGCTCTCGAACACCGTGGCGTCCAGGGAAAATCCCCGGAAGGAAAAACCGTCCTCCCTGGCACACTGCATCTTTCCCAGCTCCCTCCAGGGGGCTGTCAGGGGATCCGCGCCTGCACACTCCAGCACATAGGGACGGATCTTCCACTTGTCCTCCCTGGCTCCCGCGGCAAAGTAGAGATACCATTTCCCGTCCAGGAAATGCAGCTCCGGTGCCCAGATATGCTCGCTCATGATTCCGTGTACATGCCTCTCCCACACAGTCACCTCCGCTGCCTGGGCAAGCCCCTCCAGGCTCCGGGCCCGCCGCAGCACGATCCGGTCATAGGCCGGCACGGAAGCCGTAAAGTAATAGCTGCCGTCCGTATGCCGGTATACATAAGGATCCGCCCGCTGCAGTATCCAGGGTCGGTTCCATATCAGTCCGTTCTCGTTCATCCTTGCTCCTATCCGTCCGCCTCCGCGGACTTTATGTTCTATTCTCCGCTTCCCATTGCCGGGAAACATCTCAAATCCAGGCCCTGTGCATGGAAAGGGGGAAAGGCTTTCACCTTCCCCCCACCCAGACCTCACAGGCTGCTTACTGCGCAGGCGTCAGCCCCGCGCTCTCCATGGCCTGGCGGTTGTACTCGTTGGCCTTCTCCGTCAGCTCCGCCACCCAGTCGCTGGCGTTCTTCTCGCCATTGAACACGGAATCCTCCACGCCTGCGTAAGGGCCGTCAGCGCCTACGAAGCCCGCGAATCCGGGAATCTGGCAGTCGCCGAAGGGAATCACGCCCTGCTTGACCTGGTCGAAGAAGTCATCGAAATACTGGCCGTACTTCTCGTCCTTTTCATCCTTCTCCGCTTTCTTCAGAGAGGGGAAGAAGCTGGTCTGGTAATCCGTCCAGATGGCCTCGTCCATGGTCAGAGGGGCGGGCATGGACTGCTTCCAGATGGGCGTATCGTCCACGGCAGGATCCGTCAGGGTCTTGTAAGCCTCCATCTTCTCCTTCCAGCCGTCCAGGCCCCAGCCCATGAACTTCAGCAGCTCATAAGCCTCTCTGGGATGCTCCGTGCCGGAGGAGATGCCGCCGAAGTCCAGGACGCCGAACTTATACTTGGCGTTGGTGCCCTCCACGGAAGGGGTGGCATAAGGGACGAACTCGATGCCCTTGTTCCTCCAGTCGTCGGTATCGAACAGGTTCAGGTAGGTCCAGAAAGCGTCGATCTGGAAGCCGATTTTGCCAGATGCGCCTGCCCACTCATTGGAGCCCAGCCATGCCACGATCTCCTCCTCGGTGAGGGGCGCGCGGTACTTGCCCTTCATCAGGTCGCCTAAGGCGTTCACGCCCACCGCCCAGTTGGTCAGGTCGAACTCCTTGCCGTTCCAGCCGAACTCGCCGATGCAGTCAGGGTCGGCGGCCACGGGATAATAGGTGACGATGGAGTGGAACTGGTTGAAGCCGTAGATGCCCTCGTCCGGGGAGGTCACATCCTTGAAGGCCTGGATCATCTGATCCCAGGTCCAGTTGGTGGGCGGCATTGCCACGTTCAGCTTCTCGAACACGGCCATGTCCGCGTAGATTGCGTCAGGGAAGAACTTCATAGGCGTGGACAGCTTCTGGTCCGTGCCGTAGTAGCCCAGCTTCGCGCCGTTGATGGAGGGCAGGATATTGTCGTTCTCCGGGTCGTTCTCCCAGTACTCGGTCATGTCGCCCAGCAGGCTGTTGGACAGGGCGAAGTCGCAGTTGCCCAGGATCATGAAGCAGTCCGGGGTCTTCCCGGTGTTCACCAGGTTCAACAGGGTATCGTTGTACTCGGCCCCCGCCGGCACATAGATGATCTCCACCTTGATGTTGGGATATTTCTCCGTGAACTTCTCTGCCAGATGCTTGGTCAGCACCTCATTGTCGAAGTTCATATAGGTCAGGGTGATCTCATCCGTGGTCATCTCCGGCAGCGCGCTGGCCGCGCTCCCCGCGTCCTCAGCCCCTGCGCCGTCCTCAGCGCCCGCTCCGGCATCCTCGCCTGCGCCGCCTTCCTCAGACGCCGCGCCGCTCTCATTGCCGCCGTCCCCGGAACCGCCCGTGGAACCGCCCGAATTCCCGCCGCAGCCCGCCAACATGGAGACTGCCATGGCCGCGCACAGAAGTGCGCTCACAATCTTCTTTCTCATCTAGAAATCCTCCTTTTGAAAATTTGAAAAATTATGTTCACCCACCCCCTTAAAGGGGGCAGGAAGAAACCAGCCAAAAGATTACTCTCCTGTAATACCCGTTCTGTCAACGCTCTCCACGAACTGCTTCTGCAGCACGAAGTAGAGCAGCAGCACGGGCAGGATGGAAAGCATGGTAGCCGCCATCTTGATGCCCTCGTTCAGGCTTCCCATGGCCTCTCCGGTGACGGAGCCTCCGGCCTGGGTGTAGCTGTCGTTGAAGCCCTTCAGCGCCACCATCAGCGTGTTCCAGTAGCTGTCCCCCAGCACGCCGCACACATACAGCTGGGTCAGGTAGGACTCGTTCCAGTACCAAACCAGCGAGAACAGGAACACCACCAGGATAGCCGGGGCCGCGGAGGGCACCGCGATCTTGACGAAGGTCTTGAAATGCCCGCAGCCGTCGATCTTCGCCGCCTCGATCAGGGCCTGAGGTATCTGGCGGAAGAACTGGAAGAATATCAGGATGTACAGCTGGGCCTTGATCCCCTGCCCCAGGAATGCGGGCAGCAGGAACGCCTTGATGGAATCCAGTATCTTCAGGTCATTGTACAGCAGGTAGTTAGGCATCATGGTGATCTGGGGCGGTATGATGAAGGAAAATATCAAGATGCCCAGCATCACCTTCTTCAGCGGGAATTCATACCGCGCGAAGCCGTAGCCGATGATGGCGCACATCACCATGTTCAGCAGGGTGGGCAGCCCGGCGATCACCACCGACTGCCACAGCGTCCTCACGAAATCCATGCTGGTGAAGGCGTCTATGTAGTTCTTTATATACAGGGTGCTGGGGATCCAGTTCACGGAGCTGTCCAGCAAATCGGCGCGCTGCATCAGGCTCTTTGCAATCATGTACAGCAAAGGATACAGGTACACGAAGCCGATGCAGATCAGCAGTCCGTAGATTGCGGCCACCTTGCCCACGCCCTGGGTGTCCTTGGAGCCGAAGAACCATTTTTTCATGGCATATCTGTCTATCTTCCTCCTCGGGGCTGACGCAGTCTTCACGCTACCGGACGGCCTTTGCTGATTTCGCTGCGCGTCTTGCTTTCTGCTTTTCATATTGCTCCCCCCTTCTCTCGATTCTCTTGATCAGTCTCTCCTGCTTCTTCTGCTCCTTCTTATAGAGCTTGGTCTTCTTGGCGTAGACGTCCTTCTTCAACGCCAGGGCCGCCGCGAACGCCAGCACCAACACCGTCACGATCACCGCGTAGAGCCATGCCATGGCGGAGGCGTAGCCGTAGCCCTTGCTGCCCGTGGTGCCGAACATGGCGTTGCGGATGGTCTCGATGATGCTGTTCTGCTCATTGTTGGACAGATACACGATGGTGTACACCACGTTCAGCAGCGTCATGGGCTTGATGGTGGGCAGCGTGATCTTCCAGAAGCACTCCCAGGTGGAGCCGCCGTCCATCTTGGCCGCCTCGTAGAGGGAGGTGTCTATCTTCTGCACCGCCGCCAGGAAGATCAGGATCTGCACGCCGGAATACCACAGGTACATGACGATGTTCTCGAACAGCCCCATGATGGCATCCACCAGGAATCCCGGCAGGAAGCCGATCAGCGACTGGATCGCCGAGGTGTTCATGGCCGGAATGGAGCCTGCCCCCTGGGACATGAGCTGGCTCATCACCGGGCCGCTGGCGATGATCACAGGGAGGAAGAATATCAGCCGGAAGAACCCCTTCCCCCGGATCCTGGAGTTCAGCAGCAGCGCTATGATCAGGGCGAACACCACGATGATGGGCGTGGCCATGACGGTCTTCACCAGATAGGCCGCCAGCTCCGTGGGGAAGGTCTCGTCCTCCTGGAGAATCTGGGTGAAGTTCTGGATCCCGATAAAGGTGATCTCCCGCCCCTTGGGCGTCATCTTCACCTGGCTCAGCGCGAAATGGAAGGATTGGGCCAGTGGACGCAGGACGAAGATGAGCACCCCCGCGATCCAGGGCAGCACGAAGAGGTATCCCATCATGCCTTCCCTCTGCTTCAGCGACAGACGCCTCTTCGCCGGCGCTTTCGGCTCTGCCTGCCGCGTTTCTTTGTTTTTGTTTATCTTCAAGCTTCCTCACCTACCTTACAAGCTTATAGGACATGCCATCCAGGGCTATGCCGTCACAAGTTACGGATTGCGCATTGTAGTTCACGTAGATCTTCACGCCGTTGGAATAGGTCACCACCGCCACATTGTCCGCGGTCTTCACCCGATCCGTGATCACTGCCCCGGCAGTCTCATCGCTCAGGGCCTTGAGCTGGCCATAATAATCGATGATCTCGCTCCGATACACCCCGTAGCGGGAGGTATACAGATCCGAGGAATTGGTGTACAGGAGATCCACCGGATCCTCCCAGGTCAGGTAGAAGGAAGGATATATCCCCGTCTCCACCAGCTGCAGGAAGTACTCGCTCTTGTTGGCCTCGAAGTTGGTGTAGTCCGCGTACATGGGGATCACGCCCTTCAACGCCATGGAGAGGAACGGCACCTCCTCGTCCGTGAAGATATAGCTGGAAGTGCTCACCGGCATGCCCACGATGCAGTCTGTCAGGCCCCAATAGCAGGACAGGGGCTGCTCCATGGCCAGATGGAACTTCTGGGCCGCGCTTTCAAGCGCCTGGGAGAACAGGTTCAGGTTCTCGGTCCGGTTGTACTGCTTTCCATTGTAATTGTAGCTGAACAGGTGGTTGGTGACACCTGTCAGCGCCAGGGTGTCCACGCCCTTCTTCCCATAGGATTCCAGGCTCTCCTCCAGCTTCTTCACCGCCTGGTCAGGGGTCTGGAACCGGAAGCTCTCGTAGATCTCCTTATAGGTGTTCTCCTGGTACACGCTCTCGTCCAGCTTCTTGATCACGTTGAAGGTGGTGTTCACCGTGTCCGGATTGGCCCGCAGGGCATCCTGGTAGAGATACAGGTCTATGCCCGCCTCCCTGGATTCCTTCACCAGCCTGGTCAGGTCCGACGTGCCGCCTATCTTGGAGTCCGCCTTGTATTTCGAGATGGGCATGCTCCAGATGCCGCCGTCCTGCCAGCCCTTGTAGACGGAGAAGATGTCGGTGACGCCCTCTGCCTTCAGGTCTGCGTAGATGTCCCGGATATTGTCCGTGGTGGTCATGACCACAGGCTTCTTGAAGATCATGCCGTTCTCCCGATCCGTGCCCAGGAAGTCCAGGCGAATCCGGAACGCATCCTCTTTCGCGGTCAGCTCCCGCAGCAGGTACTCCCGGTATTTCACGGCCAGTCCCGCGTAATCCGCCTCCTCGCCGCCTGTGAACACGTACCGCACCTTCAGGTCGCACCCGGCCCGCTTCTCCTCCTGGAGCTGCACCGCGCTGGTGCCCTCCTTGCTCATGAGCTGCTTGTAGATCCTGCGCAGGGTGAACCTGGGGGCGATCCAGTTGTAGTTGGTCACGGCCCCGTTGGGGTAGGCCGCGATCCGCGCATCCTCCGCGCCCTCCTCGATGATGCCCAGCACCGCCATCTGAGAGTCCGTGTGCACCATGCCGAACACCGGGGCCAGCACCGGCTCGGAGTCGTTCACCGTCTGGTATTCCTCCCAGAACAGGGAGAGCACATAGCTCTCGTCCACCCCGGCGTTGTCCCCCCATACCTTCAGGGTCAGGGGTGAGCCGAACCGCCCGTCATTGTCCTCCAGGTAAATCAGCGCGCCGTTGCCGTCCGGCACCAGCATATAGCCCTCCCGCTCGCCGCCGTAGGTATATCCCAGGAAGGGATAGAGGAAGATATTCCCGATGGTGACCTTCTCCTGTTCCTCAGAGATGGAATCCGCCGGGATCTCCACCGTAAAGCCGTCCTCCTGCAGGGCCACGTTCACCGTAAAGGAAATCTGGTACTTGGCCAGGTTCACCGCCGCGGAGAATCCGTCCGCGTTTTTCGTGACCTGGATGTCCGCCTGGGCGGAGGTGAGATCCGTGCGCTCCTCGTTCACATCGTTCAAGATGTCGAAGCAGATGCCGGATTTGATGAAGCCCTCCCAGGTGGCGTTTAGGGTGCCGTCGCTCTCCGACACCGTGGACTCCATGATGGCCCCGGTGTCCTTGTCCCGGACGATCAGGGACAATGTGGGCTCATAGAGGTACAGCGCCAGGGCGTCGTTCTCCGCCACCAGCTCATGGCCCTTGATCGTGGCGGCATCCTCCTTGACGATGGCCTCCTCCAGGGCCTTGCCGTCCCCACCGGCCGCAAGGGACGGTATCGGGGCCGACAGCAGAGCTGCCATCAGGCAGGTTGCCGCCGTCAAGCAGGCTGCCGCCTGGACTGCCATCGCTTTCTTCACTGTTTTCCATAAAGTCTTATCTGCCAATTCGATACACCACCTCTCCTGCCACTGCCGTGATGAATTCCACGATCTGCCTGAACAGCACGTAGATGATAAAGGCCAGAAGCGCCAGTATCAGCACCGTGAACGCCGTCAGGAAGATGATCTTGAAGGTCTCCTTCACCGTGTAGTTGTTGACCTCCTTGATGGTCAGGAAGATCAGGATCACCACCCAGGTAGTGATGAAGATCTGACCGAAGTCAATCA
>CAMTBF010000153.1 GCA_947068385.1 uncultured Lachnospiraceae bacterium | reverse complement strand
CCTCTCCGATGAGCCCACAGGGCAGGAGACGGAGCTGCCCGGAAGCTTCGACATAGAGTTCAGGGACGTGTGGTTTAGGTATCCCGGCACCGACAGGGACATCCTGAAGGGCCTGAGCTTCCGGATAAAGGAGGGGGAAAGGGGCTCCATCGTGGGGGAGAACGGCGAGGGCAAGTCCACCATGATCAAGCTCCTGCTGGGCCTGTTCGTCCCCGATAAGGGCGAGATCCTGGTGGGCGGAAGGAACCTGGCCGGGTACCCCCTGGAGGTGCGCACGAAGATATTCGCCCCGGTGTTCCAGGATTTCTCCAGGTACAGCATCACCCTGGGGGAGAACATCGGCGTGGGGGACGTGGAGCACATAAAGGACATGGGCCGGATCAGGGCGGCGGCAGAGAAGGGAAAGGCGGATGGCTTTGCCGGAGAGCTTGCCAAGGGGTACGACACGCTCCTGGGCCGGGACTTCGAGGGCGGCACCGACATCTCCGGGGGCCAGTGGCAGAGGATAGCCATATCCCGCGCCTTCATGGGCGACAGGCCCATCCTTTTGCTGGACGAGCCCACATCCCAGCTGGATCCCATGGCCGAGGCGGACCTGTACCACGAGTTCGCGGGGATGGTGGAGAACAAGACCGCCCTGTTCATCACCCACAGGCTGGCTTCCACCATGATCACGGACAGGATCCTGGTGATCCAGGACGGACGGATCGCCGAGGAGGGCACCCATGAGGCCCTGATGGAGACGGGAGGCATCTATGCCCGGATGTTCCAGGCCCAGAGGCAGTGGTACAGGCATGAGGGGCAGCCCGCCGGGAAGGACGGAGAGGAGGGAAGCAGCCATGGCGAAGAAAACTAAGGCCCGGGAGGCCCAGGCAGAACCGGCGTATGAAATCAGACATGACGACAGCACAGCCGTCTTCGAGAGGGACATCCTGAGGGAGAACCCCGGGAAGCTCTCCTACCTCACCAGGCTCTTCGTCTACGTATTCTCCTCAGCCAGGCTGATGTGCGGCATCTTCCTGGGGATCGCGGTGTTCCTCAGCGTCCTGCAGCCGGTCATCGCTTTCCTCTGGGGAAAATATCTGGACAATGCCAACCTCTACGCGGAGAGCGGGAACCCGGAGGCCTTTCAGATGGCATCTTTGGTAGGGCTGGCGGTTCTGTACTGGTTTTTAAGGTTCCTGGGGGACATAGCCAACCGCTATCTCTACGGCGGGGAGGACATCGAGCGGCTCAGCAAGGTGCAGGACCACAGGCTCCAGGAGAAGTTCCAGGCCAGGCTCTTCGAGAAGATAGCGAAGCTCCATCCGGAGTACATGGAGGTGCCCAGGATAAACGATATGATCGACCGCTGCTTTGAATCCATGGGCAGCGAGTGGAGCTCCCTGCAGAGGGGCGTGATCATCGAAGGCTATGTCATCATCGCCAAGGCAGTCTCCGTGGCCATGGTGGCGGCATCCCTGTACCTGTTCCACCCGCTTTTATGCCTGCTGGTGCTGCTTGCCCCCATCCCCACCCTGTACACCACCTATGTGGGCAACAAGCTGACATTCAAATTCTCCCGGGACAATGGGAAGATCCTGCGGGAGGCGGGGTATTACCAGAACCTGATGCTGGGGACCACCGCCAAGGAGGTGAAGGCCTTCAGCCTCTTCGACTTCTTCTACGGCAAGTGGAAGGCCCTGGCAGACGAATATGTGATAAAAGAGAAGCGAAACCAGCGAAACGTGTTCTTCCTGGGGCTGGCTAGCGGGCTGGTGGCCAACCTGGCTGCTGCTGCTGCGAACATCTTCGCCATCCTGCTGATGGCCCGGGGGAAGCTGTCCGTAGGCGCCTTGGGGGCGGTGCTTGCCCTGATCGGCACTCTGATGGGGAGCACCTCCCAGCTCTTCGCCTCCATCGCCTCCTTCCTCTCCAAGAAGAACGAGGCCTCCCAGTTCTTCGAGCTGATCGACCTGGAGGAGCAGGACATGGGCCGGGAGGAAAAGGCCCCCGTGGAGATAGAGAGCCTGGAGGCCAGGAATGTGACCTACCGCTATCCCCTGACGGACGCCTGCCGGATCCGGGACGTGAGCTTCACCATCCGCAGGGGAGAGAAGGTGGCCTTCGTGGGGGAGAACGGCGCGGGGAAGACCACCTTCGTGAAGCTCCTGACGGGGATGCTGGAGCCATCGGCGGGGGAGCTGCTGATCAACGGCAGGAGCGTGAAGGACATGGGCGCTGCAGAGCGGTACGCCTCCCTGTCCTGCGTGTTCCAGGAGCCGGCCAGGTTCCACACCTTTACCCTGGGGGACAATGTGTTCCTGGGGGACGTGGATAGAGAGCGCAGGGAAGAGGAGATCGACAGGGCCCTGGAATTCGCGGGGCTTGAGGACATGGACAAGGACGCCGACCTGGGAAAGGACGTGGGAGGCACGGACCTCTCCGGCGGCCAGTGGCAGAAGCTTGCCATTGCCAGGGCCTATTACCGGGACAGGGATTTCATCGTGCTGGACGAGCCCACCAGCAACCTGGACCCTCTGGCCGAAGCGGAGGTGTTCCGGAAATATATGGTCATGACCGAAGGGCGGACGGTGATCATGGTCACCCATAGAATCAGCATCGCGTCGCTTGCCGACAGAATCGTAGTATTCAGCGGTGGCCAGATTGTGGAGGACGGCTCCCACGAGGAGCTGCTTGCGAGGAACGGGGAGTATGCCAGGCTCTATGGGGCGCAGGCGCAATTCTATGACAGATGAGCGGAAAGGGTTGACAGCCCACCGGAAATGTGCTATTTTATATCTAGCATCGATATGTCGATATGCGACATGTTGACGCTAGATATATTTTTTGGAATCTTGCGTCAGGAGGGATATCGTTGAATGAGGCTTTACGGAAAAAGTACATACCCATGACAGAGACCACCTACTACACCCTGCTGGCAGTGACCACGCCCAGGCACGGCTATGCCATCATGCAGTTCGTGGGGCGGCTGACCCAGGAGCGGCTGGTGCTGGGCACGGGCACCCTCTATACCATGGTGGGGCGGCTGACGGCTGACGGCATCATCGAGGTGCGACAGGAGGAGGGCAAGAAGGCCTACCAATTGACGCAGACGGGCCTGGAGCTGCTGGGGGAGGAGACGAAACGCCTGGGCCAGCAGCTGGCCGACGGGCTGAAAATCCTGTCAGGGGGGGCAGGAACGGTGGATTGAAGAGGCTGCTGCGGCAAAACGCCGCGCGGCATGGGCCCGGAGGGCACAGTGGGCCTGGAGAGCGGGCTGTGCCTGAATGGCGCGGCCTGCCGGGAAGCATACTGTGCCTGGAAGGGGGACTGTGCCTGAATGGCGCGATGCGCATAGAAGCCGCACTGCGCCGGACAGGAAGGACGGCCGGATAAAAAAGCGCATCCGGCCGGTTGTGTATGAGCGCGCGCCGCAGCGCGCAGATTGGCAGCATGATGAAATTAGAGGTAAAAGGCATCCGCAAGAGCTTTGGGGACAAGGAAGTGCTCCATGGAGTGGGCTTCTATGTGGAGAGCGGTAAGGCACTTGGATTATTGGGCAGGAACGGCGCGGGCAAGACCACCACGATCCGCATCCTCATGGACGTGTTCCATGCGAACAGTGGGGAGATCCTGCTGGACGGCAAGAAGTTCGTGCCCGCCAAGCACCGGATCGGCTACCTGCCGGAGGAGCGGGGGCTGTACCCGAAGAGGACGGTCATCGACCAGATGATATACCTGGCCTGCCTGCGGGGCATGAACCCCAGGGAGGCAAAGGAGAGCGCGAAGAGGTGGCTTGCCAGGCTGGAGGTCTCCGAGTATGAGACCAGGAAGCTGGAGACCCTGTCCAAGGGCAACCAGCAGAAGGTGCAGCTTGCGGCCACGCTGGTGAGCGACCCGGAGATCGTGATCCTGGACGAGCCCTTCAGCGGCCTGGATCCGGTGAACTCCCAGATCCTGAAGGACGTGGTGAGCGAGCTCATCGCGGACGGCCGGATCGTGATATTCTCCAGCCACCAGATGAGCTATGTGGAGGAATTCTGCGACGAGATCGCCATCATCAACCAGGGCGAGGTGGTGCTGGCCGGGAGGCTTAGGGACATCAAGCGGGAATACGGTAAGAACCGCCTGATGCTGGCGGCGGAGAACCTGTCCGTGGAGGAGCTGGCCCGGAAGGTGGAGCAGGAATGGCAGGATCTGGTAAGCCTCTCCGGCAGGAAGAAGGAATTCCTGATCCTGGAGCTGAAGGAGGGCGCGGACAGGCGGGGAGTCCTGGCGGCGCTGGCGGCTTCCGATGTGGAGGTGGAGCGGTTCGGCAGCTACGAGCCGTCCCTGAACGACATATTCGTAGTAAAGGTGGGTGAAGACGAATGAAGAGGTTCATGATCGTGCTGAAATATGAATTGAAGGAATATTTTACCAACAAGGTGTTCATGGGGATCACCGTAGTCCTGGCCGTGCTGGGGGCGGCTGCCCTGTTCCTGCCCCGGTTCGTGGACATGTCCGACTTCACCGGCGTGCAGGTCACTGGCGGCGGCAGCGGGGAGGAGACGGACGGCGAGAGCGGGGACGGGGAGGAATCCCTGTACCTGTACGTGGATCAGGCAGGCATCCTGCAGGAGGAGGCGCTTGGGGGCATGTTCCCGGGAGCGCTCTGGCAGGAGGCGGAGGACGTGGACGCCCTGAGGGCCGCAGTGGAGGCCCAGGAGGCGGAGGCCGGGTTCGTGGTCACCGGGGCCACCCAGTATGAATACTATGTCTACAACAAGGCCATGACGGACAGGAACACCGCTGTCTTCGACCAGGCCATGAAGCTCTTCTACCGCATGGAGCAAAGCCGGCAGAAGGGATGGGACTTAGCGGAGATCGACGCCATGTACGATGTGCCGATCACGGTCACGGAGCAGATACTGAACAAGGACTCCGGCAGCAACTACTGGTACTGCTACATGCTCGTCATCATCGTGTTCATGCTGATCGTCTATTACGGCCAGATGATAGCCGTCTCCGTCACCAACGAGAAGAGCAACCGGGCCATCGAGGTGCTGGTCACCAGCACCTCCCCCAACAGCCTGCTCTTCGGCAAGGTGATCGCGGGGGCCATGGGCGGCGTGTTCCAGATGGGCGTGGTCCTGGGGGCCGTGCTGTTGGCCTATCAGGCCAACAGGGAGCAGTGGGGCGGCATGCTGGACATGTTCCTGCATGTCCCCGGGGAAGTGCTGCTGGCCTTCACCTTCTTCGGCCTGGGGGGCTATCTGTTCTACGCCTTCCTCTACGGGGCCATGGGCGCCCTGGTGAGCAAGACCGAGGACATCAGCAAGAGCGTGTCCGGCCTGATGGTGGTGGTGATGGGCGTGTACTTCTTCTCCCTGTTCCAGCTCATGAACATCGACGGCCCTGTGATCAAGGTGCTGTCCTTCCTGCCGATCAGCTCCTACAGCACCATGTTCGCCCGGGTGGCCATGGGCAGCGTGGCCGCATGGGAGATCGTGGTGTCCTTCCTGATACTGGCGGCCTCCATCGCAGGAGCCGGAGTGCTGGGGGCGAAGCTCTACCGCATGGGCACATTGCGGTACGGCAATCCGATTAAAATCGGCACGGCGCTGAAGGATATGCGCAAAAACGACTGACATGGACAAAGCCTGGCCCGCAGAGCGGATGGATCCGCCTGCGGGCCTTTGCTGTTCTGTGCGCCGATTCCATGGTCCGGTCCTGTGCCCTGCCCTGTGGCCCGGTTCCGCGGTTCAGCCCTGCTCCGCCCCATCCGGCTCCGTGCCGGAGGGCCGGAAGCTCTCCAGGAAGCGGAAGAAGTCCTGCGTCAGCCCCGGATCGTAGATGCTGCCGGCCAGCTCCTCCATTTTCCGCGCCACCGCGTCTTTGGGATAGTTCCCCCCGGAAATGGTGGGCATCGTCCAGTAGGTGTAATCGCCCACGATGTGGATGATCCGGGCCTCCAGGGGGATCTGCTCCGCGGCCAGCTGGCCCGGATAGCCGGTGCCGTCCCAGTTCTCGTGGGAGTGGAGGATTACGTCCGCCACCTTGTACAGCTCCTCGAACTGCCTTGCCATGGTGTAGCCCTGGGTGACATGGGTCCGGATCCGCAGGGTCTCCTCCTCCGTCCGGGACTGCCCGCGGATGTAGAAGGATTCCGGGAGCTTCGCCATGCCGATGTCCTGGAACCGGGCGGCCAGGCCCACCTCCCGGGCCTGCTCCCGGGGAAGGCCCAGACAGAGGGAAAAGGCCTGTGCCATCTCCGCGGCATGGTCCACCACGATCCTGCTGAGGATCTGCTTGTCGTAGAGCCGCTCCATGATGTACTCGGGGACGTGCTGCTCATGCTTGAGGGCCTGCTTGTTCTGGTACATCTTCACGTCCGCCCTGGAGAAGCAGTCCTGGAGGGTCTCCTTCTCGCTGTCCCAGTCCGCCGCGCCCAAAGCCACCGACAGGGGCAGAGAGAGGGTGGTGTCCTTGCCGCAGTCCCTGGCCACCCGGCGGCAGTAGTCCAGGGCGGTCTCCAGGGTGGTGTCGGGCAGGATGACCCGGAACTCGTCCCCGCCGCAGCGGGCCACCAGCCAGTCGCTCTTGGCCAGGCTGTCCATGATCTTCGCGATGTTGATCAGAAGCTGGTCGCCGGCCTTGTGGCCGAAGATGTCGTTGGTCAGCTTCAGGAAATTGGCGTCCGCGGATATCATGCAGATCTGGCGGCCCTTCTGGCCGGCGTACATGTCCGCCACCTCCTCGAACTTCCGGCGGTTGTAGAGCCCGGTCATGGAGTCCTTCTCCGCCAGCGTCTCCAGGACGGTCTTCTCCTGCTGGTGCAGGAGCCGCTGGCTCTCCAGGGAGCGGATCGCGTCCTGGAGGCGCAGGTTCCCGCAGCCCAGCTGGGAGAACTGGCCCGCCAGGAGGGAGAGGAGGTCCAGGATATGCTCGAACTGCGCCCTGGTGATGGTGGGGATCGCGCGCACATGCTCCAGGAATTCCTCCTCGTCCAGCTGGAGGATGCGGGCATTGGTGCGGTATTCCTCCTCCTCCGGCACGTCCTCCGCCAGGCGCACCTGCCCTACCAGAATGCTGGCCAGATGCCTGCCCTCCACGATGATCGAGACGCTGGCGTCGGTGAGCCCGGCGGACTGGCAGTGGCAGATATAAGGCTTTTCGTCATTGTGGGCGCTCAAGGCCCTGTCGGAAAGGTCGCACCGGGCCCTCCCCACAGGAGATTTCTTCACCACGTCGCGGCAGAAGCGGCAGTAGTCGCTGTCCTTGGTGAAGCGCTCGCCCCTGGGGCCCCGTATGCTGATGCCCACCTGCAGCGCCACGGACAGGGAATCTATGAGCTTCTGCAGGAAATCCATGTCGAATATGTCCTGAAATGTGTATGTATCCATAATTCACCTCTTTTACTAATTCTAATTTACCACAGCTGCGGGGCATTTGTCTATAGAAGAATGAATTGACGAATTGACATTCTTTTTGGAAAGTGGTATCATGATTTCGTAACGAATACATTCAGAAATAATGGTGGAGAGATGGATAAGCAGCGGATACTGGTTGTCGATGACGAGGAAATAAATCGTATCATACTCATGCAGATGTTCGAGGACAGCCTGGACGAGTATGAACTGCTGGAGGCGGGGAACGGCCTGGAGGCAGTGGAGCAGATTTTTATGCAGTTGAAGAAAAGGGAGCCTAAGGTGGTTTTGGCGAC
>CAMTBF010000152.1 GCA_947068385.1 uncultured Lachnospiraceae bacterium | reverse complement strand
CATCGCCGGGGCCCTGGAGAGCATCGGGAAGGTGCTGGAGGCAACGGAGCTGATTTTGGAGCTGCCGGAGCCCGAGGACGTGAGCCCGGACGACATGGACGCGGACAGCGCCGCGGCACAGGCAAAAGCGGCCTTGGAGTCCCTGACGGAGCATGAGAGGTCTCTGGTAGACGCCGGGAAGCTGGAGGAGGTTCTGGCCGCCCTGACGGATTACAGAATCCTGGAGGGCGATGGAAGTCAATGGATTCAGGAGACAGAAGAGGGCATTGCTTTCCGGGCGAACGGGGCGGTGGAGAAGTTCACAGGTCTATTGATAGACGGGAAGACGGTGGATGAGGAGCATTATACGGTGAAGTCCGGCAGCACGATCCTCACGCTGAAGGAGAGCTATCTGGACACCCTGCCGGTAGGGCCCCACAGCCTGACGTTCCTCTATCTGGACGGTGAGGTTTCCGGCGGATTCGAAGTCCAGGCCAAGGGCGGCCCCGACGAGCCGGACGATCCAGGCGAGATCGCGCCGCCGGAGGGCCCGGACAGTCCGGATGCCCCGGGCGAGACCGCGCCGCCGGAGGGCCCGGACAGTCCGGATGCCCCGAGCGAGACCACGCCGCCAGACGTCCCCGGCACGCCCGATGGTTCCGGCAGGCCCTCCGGCCCGGCCGCGTCCGGGAGCCAGGGCGACAGCGCCATGTCCGATGCTCCGCGCAGCCCCCAGACAGGGGACAGCACGCCGCCTTTTGCCGCGCTTGCCTGTACATCGGGAGCTTTGCTGGCGGCTATGGCCTTATGGCGATTCCTGGGACGGAAAAGGCGTGAGGACAGGTTGTAGAAATTCGATTGCCTGCGGATTCGTGCATAGCATGTAGGAAATGTGCATAGAACATGACAGAGCTGTCAGCCATGGCAGTTCTGTCAGCAGTGCCAGAAGCTTGTTGAGTTTTTGAAAAAAGAGTTGCTTTTTCCCATTTGTCACATATAATAACTGTAACAGAACCCAACACGCCTCTCTACGATGCGGACCACGTTGGGTCTTTTGCTATTAGGGAGGTGAAAGGCCATGCTCATATACCCGCTGACGTCCAAGCGAGTCGTCGTCCTGCTCCATGCAAAGCCAGTATAGGCAGCGACATTTGCATGGAGTAGCTCTCAGTCGCTGACAGATCTGCTGGCTTTGCTGCTTGACAGTACGATCAAGGAGGGAGCCTGCATGAAATATCGGAACGCGAATGCCGTTCTCCCCAAGGAGCTGGTCGAGGAGCTGCGCAAGTACATCCAGTCCGGCTATCTCTACATTCCCGCAAAAGAGGAGGAGCACAGATCCTGGGGCGAACTATCCGGCTATCGAAAGGAGCTGGCCAAGCGCAATGCGCGCATCATCGCGGAGTACCGGAGCGGGGCTGCCGTCCGGGAGCTTGCGGAGCGCTATCACCTTTCCACATACGCCATCAAGAAAATCATATACCAGAAATAATGCACGGGAGGGCTGCCGATGAGGGGCCCTCCTTTTTGCGCTGCGGGAGCGCTGCCGCTTGCCGGGAGGAGTATACCGAACATTGCGGCACTGTCCTGTATACTGCGCACAGGACGTTCCTATGCTATGATATGAGGCAAGGAGACCTGTCGAGGTAAGAAGAACTAGCGGCGAGAAGGCCCATGGAGGAGGGAATGCCCCATGGAGACGGAAGGATTTGCGGGAGGGAGAACCCATGGAGGAGGGAAGGACTATGGAGGCGAACAGCCTGAGAGAACAAAGCATCTATAGAACCCTGCGGAAGAAATTCAGCGCGAACAGAGGATGCCTGGCGGGCATCCTGGCCACGCTGGCGGCGGAGACGGCCATCTCCCTGCTGCTGCCGGGCCTCACCAGCCGCATCATCGACGGGCTGGACAGGCGCTCTATGGCATGGCTGATATCGCTGGTGCTCCTTTTTCTGGCCACCGTGCTGATGGGCGGGCTGTTTTCTGTCCTGAACACATTACTGAGCGAGAAAGCGGGAAGAAAAGCCTGCGACGAGCTGCGGAAGGACATCTTTACGAGAATCTACCGCTTCCCTATGGCCCGGCACAAATCTGCCTGGACGGGAGAATTCCTGGAAAAGATAGAGGGCGATGTGAACATCCTGGTGGGATTCTTCTCCAACATGCTGATTGACATCACAGGCAGCTCCCTTCTGGTGCTGGGCATATTGGTGGTGTTCGCGGGGAAGTCTTTGGCGCTGGGGCTGGTCTTCGGCCTGCTCACCCTCCTGATCTTCTCGATTTTCATAGGAACCCAGAAGAAGATCTCGCTGCTGTGGAAGTCTGCCAGGGACGCGGAGACCCAGGCCTTCGGGGAGTTCGCCCAGGTCATCCGGGCGGCCGTGGACCTGGTGGGGCTGGGAAAGGAAGGGTACGGCGCCGGGAGGTTCCGGGAGAAATTTGACCGATTCGGTCAAAAGCAGGTGCGGGCATCCTTCCTGGGGAACATCCCGGCTACCATATTCTACTCCCTGCTGAACGTGGGAGAGGGCATCGCTCTGGCAATCGGCATCTACCTCCTGAAAAGGAAGGAGCTGACCATGGGGGATGTGTATCTGCTGCTGAGCTACGTGGGGCTGCTGAACACGCCCTTTTTCCTGCTGAAATACCAGTTCGCCCAGCTCCCCGTGGCGCTGTCGGCCTTTTCCCGGCTGGATGCGTTCTACGCGGTAGAGGGAGAGGGGGAGGAGGCGGGGGAGATAGACAGCTTTGCCGATGGAAGCATTGTATTCGACTCGGTGACCTTCGGATATGGCGATGGCAATGCCGTGCTGAAGGACGTAAGCTTCCGGATAGGCTCCCATGACAAGGTGCTGATTCAGGGCAGGACAGGCGGCGGGAAGAGCACGATCCTGCACCTGATCGCCGGGCTATACAGGCCCACCGCCGGGGAGATATGGATTGGGGGGAATCCCATGAATGCGTATAAAAAGGGATGCGTCAATGGAAATGTCTACTATATCTCCCAGTTCTGCCCTGTTCTGGAGGATACCCTGTACAACAACCTGACCCATTTCCAGGACAAGTATGGGGAGAGGGAAATCACAGAGGCTGTCAGGATGGCGCATTTGGACACATGGATGCAGCGGAAGGGGATAGGGCTGCAGAGCATGGTAGGCCCGGACGACTTTACCCAGGATGAAAGGCAATTGCTGGCATGGGCCGGGGCGATCATCGCGTCCCCCCGGATACTGCTGGCGGACGAATTCGACGCGGCGATCGGCGACGGCATCTTGGAGATCATAGACGGGCTGATCCGGGACCGCTTTCAGGACGCCACCATAGTGATGGTCTCCCATAAAGGCAGAAGCACCATAGAGCTCCAGAAAAGGATCTATGTGGAAGAGGGTGGCGCGGAGGTAAGGGAATGAGCAGGACGGCGGGAAAGAGCAAGATGGCGGGAAAAAGCAAGACGACAGAAAAGAGCAAAATGACAGGAAAGAGCCAACTGTACAGATCGTTCACAAGAGGCATCAGGGCGTTCGGGACGGCCGTGGTCCTGCTGGAGACAGCCACATACACCTTCAGCTTCCTGTTCAGCGGGCTGGCGAAGAAGGACATCTTCAACGTGCTGGAGGGGAAGGAGGTCACCCTGGGCATTACATCCCTTGGAATCCTGATATCGCTGAACGTGCTCACGCCGCTGCTGATAAACGCCGTGAAGCAGATGAACGCAGGACTGGCGGAGAAGCTGAGGACGAGGATCCGTTACAATGTGAAAAGCTTGCTGCTGGCGCATGTGCTGGAGCGCGCGTTTGACGACTGCCATACCGAGGGGGAGATCCTCAACTGCTACCGGAATGAATGTGAGGACGTCGTCAGCTACTTCATGGAATTCTACCATCGGCTGCCGGGAATCGTCCTGTCCCTGTCCATATTGGCCGTCATGTCCTTCATCCACCCCGTCTTTGCCCTGGTCAGCATACTGCCCACGGCGATGACGGTGATGCTGGTGAAGGCCCTGGGCAGGCGCATATTTGCCTACAGGATGTCCGCAAGGGACAGGAACAGGGAGGTGACGGGGTTCCTGAACACCTTTTTCGAGAATGCCGAATATTTCCATATGATAGACCGGAAAGACAGGATCATCGACCTCTACGCGGAAAAGTGCAGGGCGCGGTCGGGGAGCGAGATAAAGGACCGGATCCTGGACAGGCTCATGGGAGCGGCGTCCGCCAATGCCTCGAACCTGGCGCTGGGGACCATATTGCTGATCGCACTGCCGTTTCTTGCCAGGGGCGAGTTTTCCGTGGGCGAGTTGGTCATGTTTGAATATTACTATGCGTTCCTGGCAGGCCTGCCGGACGCCATAGCAGAACTGGCGAAGCGCAGGAAGCAGACAGGCGTGTCCATGGAAAGGCTTGGCTTTTTGCTGGAGGAGGGGAGGAGGCGCATCGGCACGGTATCGGAACGGGAAGGGCTCCGGATAAGCCTGGAGATGGACGGGGAGGAAAAGTCCTTCCAGGCCGAAGACGGTGATGTAATCGTCATCCGGGACAAGGACGGCGGCAGGCTGCTGCGGGAGCTGTTCCTGCTGTGCAGAGGCAGCGGTAAGGCATGGGCCTGCCGGTACGTTCCCAGGGAGCCGGTGCTGCTGGACGAATCGATCCAGGCGAATATATGCATGGACGGGGCGTACAGCAGGGAGAAGATGGATACGGTGCTGGAGCGGGCCGACCTGTGGGAGGACATCGAAGCGTTTGAGGAGGGGATCTTGAAGCAGGCGGGGAAGCGGGGAGAGAACCTGTCGGGAGGGCAGCGGAAGCGGATCGGGATAGCCAGGGCCCTGTACTCTGACGGGGACATCCTGTTCCTGGACGGCCTGATGGATCGGGTCGATCGGCGCACCGGCGAGAGGCTGGTCCGGGGGATCCTGGGGAGGTTTGAGGGGATTGTGGTCATGGTGGCGGAGTAGTTTGGTTTTGCTTGAAAAGGAGCTAGAAATGGTAGTGCTTTTCTGAAAGGAGCACAAAATGACTACATTGGGAAACGGCCTTGCCGGTGGCCGTAATGAGGGGAAGGGGCGATGCATGACGCCCCTTTTGCCCATGGAAAAGCGATATACCTTTCAGGGCGTGACCGTAAAAGCCTCCTTAATTCCTCTCCCCCAGATACAGCCCCATGCGGCTCTCCAGATTGTCGATCAGCTTATCCTCTGTAATCCCCCCGGAGAAATACTGATCCAGCTCCTCGAACAGGATGCTCCTGAAGTCCAGGGGGAAATATCTCGCCGGTCTTGCCTTCTCGAGCATATCCAGCAGCGTCTCCCTGTCCAGCGCTACATTCAGGTCCTTGCCCAACGTAATCTGGTCGAAGCCCGCCGCGGAAGCACTGGTATTTTCATCCATGCCGGCAATCTGCTCCTCCAGCACGTCCCTACGCACGCTCAAAGCAAAGTTGATATCCTTCGCCGCCAGAATCTGCCCCTCATAGGAAAGGCACAGGCCAAGAAAAGCCGCAGCTGCCTCCTTTTCCTGCTTTGTGGCAGTGCCGCGGACAGCCAGCAGACTGCCGTTCTCCAGGAAATGGGCGGCCCCGTCCTTCGTGGGATATCCGATATAATTGGCGTCCTCCCCGTAACAGAGGCGGTACAGGGCAAGCTGTTCCGGCTTGCTGACATACAGCGCGTTGCAGAGCACCTTCCCCTCCAGCAGGGAGCTGCCGGGGCTTACCCCTTCCTCGCGGACGCAGTATTTTTCCGCCAGCTCCAGGGCCTTGCGGAACCTGTCGCTGTCAAAGCGCATGTTCCCCTCCTCCCCGTCCAGGAAATAGCAGTCATCCATTCCATGGCTGAGAAAGCCCACGAGAAAATAAGCCCCGAAGTCCCCGTCATATTGGTCAAAAATCGCCTCCAGCTCCGGCCTGTCAGTGATGCACTGTAAAAAGGAATCATAATCCCAATCCTGAAGGTCCGGATCCCCGGTGACCAGAGTGCGCAGATGAAAGTTCGTCACGATGCCATACAGGGTTCCGTCGATCCTCCCCATCTCCAGGGCGGCAGGCTGCAGCTCCTCTGCGATGCCCAGCTCCTCCATGACGGCGTCCAAAGGCTCCCACAGCTTCTCCTGCTCCTCGAAGCCCGTCAGGATGGTATCCACCAGCACCGGCCCTTTTCCCGCGGTCAGCTCCGTCAGCAGCGCGGTCCTGTCGTAGTCGTCCTTCAGCTCGATATGGCAGGTCGGATACCTTTTGTTGAATTCCGCCACCAGCCGCTGGTAAGACGATGCATCGGAAACTGCCAGCGTGATCTCACAGAGCTCCACCTCCTCCGTGGTAGGCTCCAGGCTAAGATAGTTGTAAGTCCCGGAGCCCTCATAGAGGAGCGAAATCCGCCCCTCTCCATCCGCCTGTATGGCGGGCACCCGGGATGTCAGGATTCCATGATTGGCCCAGCGGTAGAGCAGCTCCGGCTTCCTTCCGGACAGCCCGCTGCGGTACACGCCCTCCTGATCCGCGTACAGCAATGTGTCCTCGTCGAGGAGGTTCAGGCAATAGGCGAAGCTTTCCAGGGAGGCCAGCTCCACCGGCCTGCCGGTCTCTGGGTCCATATACAGCAGCGCGGTATCCTCATGGCGACCGGTTTCCGCGGAAGAAAAAGCGACACGACCGTCATAAAGAGGAATCAGCCTCATGCTGTGATTGCTGTCCGGCGTGTATTCTGCCAGGAGTTCGCCCGCAGGTGAGACGAGCAGATATCGCGGCCCCTCCCCTGTCTGCCGTACCAGGTGAACCGCTCCGGACTGGTCCACCGCGAAATCAGAGAAACTCATGATGACCTCGGTTCCGGAAAGCTCGCCTCCCGTCAGGAACTCCAGAGGAAATTCCCTCAATACCTCATAAGCTTCATTCCTCTCCGTCAGAAAGTATCGATAATCTGTCCCGCCCGGCAGCGCTTCATAATCGAAGGACACATAGTGGTCTGTACCGGCCACCGGCCCTACGTCCCACACCTGGTTCTCACGGTCGAAGCGTTCCGAACCCGCCTCCTGCGCAGACACGAAGGAAAGCTCGTCCCAGCATTCGTCCACATTTTCGAAGAGATGCTTTTTGAAGCGATAGGCTCTGGAGGCTCCCAGGAAACACCGTTCTCCGCCGCCTGCTATGGCGTTTGGCGGGTCTTCCGTCTGCAGAGGGGTATTGACTACGGAAGAATAGGCATCCAGGGAGTTGTCCCTTCCGTCCAGCTCTGAGACTGCCGAGGCATCCAGCAGTCCCCCTGCGTCCGTAGGCCCTTCCTGGTCGTCCTCTGTGCCGCAGCCGCCGAGCTGCAGAATGAGTATGGTTGTAAAAATAACATAGCTGATTATCTTTTTCATGGAATATGCGCATCTCCCTATATTATATATAACAATGCAGTGCACGGTTGAAACATGCACTGCTATTATAACACGGCTTGCTGTTGATGGAAAGGCCTATTCCTCCGGCACCCTCCCCCATCCATACTCATGCACCGTATCCTTGATACGACAAAGAACTCCTCCAGCCCATTGGTGCGGGTTGCCATGCCGGGAATCAGAAATACACCGGTTTCTGGCTTGTAAAATCAGGAGGTTTATGATAGGATGGAACTACGAAAACGAAAGGAAAGGCAGGTGGGAATATTGACAGTGACCAAGCAGCAGCAGGAGGATTTACAGCGCCTGCGTGACTTACGGCCTATCGACGATGATTTTATGC
>CAMTBF010000151.1 GCA_947068385.1 uncultured Lachnospiraceae bacterium | reverse complement strand
ATCAATCTGCTTCCATTGGCGACATTTGCCCTGAATACATATAAGGACGATCCGGTGATTCGGTGGACAGACAGGCTTCAATCAAGTTCTGGCGAATGGTCAGGGAATCTTTTCGATTTTTACTTCAGAGTTTATAATAAGCTTGTTAAAGATGTAAAGGTACCGTTTAAAATGTCTGGAGGTGACCGTATTGATGATACGCCGGTACACCAGGCGATTCGAGAGGCCCTGGCCAATTGTCTGATAAACGCGGATTATTATGGCGTTCGTGGTGTGATCGTAAAAAAAGAGAAAGAAAAGCTGGTTTTGGAGAACCCTGGCTATATACGGATAGGAAAAAAACAGATGCGGATGGGAGGAGAGTCCGATCCGCGCAACAAGGCCTTGATGAAGATGTTCAACCTTATTAATATCGGAGAACGTGCCGGAAGCGGTGTGCCTAACATATTTAATGTATGGGAGGACGAAAATTGGGAAGAGCCTGAGATAATTGAAGAATTCGACCCGGATAGGACTATTCTGGTGCTTTCATTTGGCAAAAAAGCGGCGGAAAAAAATGGCGAAAAAAAAGTGGCGAAAAAAAGTGGCGGAAAAAAGGTGACGAAAAAGACACAGGAGAAATACGATGCCATTTTAGGTGCCATGCAGTGTGACATATGGTATAGAGCATCCGAATTTGAAAGCATCGTTGGTGTCAGGGAATCCCGTATAAAAGTGTTGCTGGGGGAACTGGCAGAGCATGGGCTGATAGAGAGCATCGGCAGCACAAAGGGAAAGAAGTATAGAAAGGTGGCAAAATGAGATAACCCCATCTCCCCCCGACTTTAGACGCATCTTTAGACGGCCGCCCTGCTATAATAATTATCAGGTGGAGTCTGCCCTGTATCGGAGACAAGGGAAACGAAGCCGAATACAACCCAGAAATCAGGGAGCGCAGAGAAGATGACAGAAAAGCAGCTGCATAAATTACGTCGGCAGGACCTCCTCCAGCTACTGCTGGCCCAGGGAAAGGAAGCGGCCCAGCTCCAGGCCCGGCTGGACGAGGCGGCAGAGGAGCTGGAAAGCCTCCAGGATACCAGGACGAGATTCATAGAGCGCATGGACGACAAGGATGCCCAGATAGAGAAGCTGAAGCCCCGCCTGGACGAGAAGGACGCCCAGATAGAGAAGCTGACCGCCCGTCTCAACGAGAAGGACGCCCAGATAGAGAAGCTGATTGGCCGCCTGAACGAGAAGGACGCCCGGATCGGCGAGCTCACGGTAGAGATAGAGCAGTACCGCTCGGGAGAGATTCTGGGCTTCGAGGGAGACCCCTCCATCGACGAGGTGGGACAGAAGCTGAACGCCGTCCTCAAAGCGGCCCAGAAGGCCGTAGCCCAGTACCTGGACAGCACCCGGACGCAGGGACAGCAAGGACAAGAGGAGCGCATATGAGCGAAGAACATACAGAACCCACACAAGCCATAGAAGCTCCCACAGTCGAACAGCTGGAAGCGGAACTGAAAAAGGAACAATACAGGCATAACTACGGGAGAGTCCTGCGGAGCACCGCGTTCTCCCTCCTTGTGGTGGCCGCCGTGGCCGTCCTGGTGGCCGTCCTCCTGCTGCCCGTGCTGCAGATAAACGGCACCTCCATGACCGAGACCCTGCAGGACGGCGACATCGTCGTAGCCATCAGCAACTCCAAATTCAAGACCGGTGACGTCATCGCTTTCTACTATAATAATAACATCCTCGTAAAGCGCGTCATCGCCGCCGCCGGGGACTGGGTGGACATAGACGAGGAAGGCAACGTATACGTCAACGGCGAGCTGCTGGATGAGCCCTATATCACGGAGAAAGCCTACGGCAACTGCGACATAGACCTCCCCTACCAGGTGCCGGACGGCAAATGCTTCGTCATGGGCGACCACCGCGCCACCAGCATCGACAGCCGCAACACCGCGGTGGGATGCATCAGCGACAGCGGCGTGGTCGGGAAGATAATGTTCCGTGTCTGGCCCCTGGAAGAGATCGGCATCGTAAACTGAGCGGATTCTGCTAAAGAAAACCGCTCAGTGCGCCGATATATATAAGAAGACATATAATTGATATGGAAAAATGAGGTAAATGTGGATGTCTGCGGGATGGAGGAGCATATTCCCGCGGAAAGATGTTAAAGAGGGGCTGCATGCCATCTGCTCCGCCGGCCGCGGGACAGACAGGGTGAGGAGACAGGGAGGTCTATAACACGCGCATGGGAGAGACACGTTCCACGGAAGAGGCTTGTACGATACATTTTGAACTGCTTGGTTCCTTTGCCTGCAGGGAATCACGGGACGGCGGGAAGAAGAACACGGCGGCAGGCAGGAAGGTCATGTCCTTCCTCCAGTACCTGGTCGTGAACCACGCCAGGGACTTATCCTCGGAGGAGCTGATCAGGCAGTTCTGGGGGGAGGAGAGCAGCGACCCGGCCAACGCGCTGAAGAACATGATATATAAGGTAAGGAGCCTGCTGAAGGCCATGCTGCCGGACAAGGAGAGCCTGCTGGTGACCCTGCCCGGCTGCTACGCGTGGAACCCGGCGTTCCGGCTGGAGCTGGACTCCGAAGCCTTCGAGCAGGCCTGCCTGGAGGTCAGGAAACACACCGGGGACGCCTACCTGGAGATGCTGATGAAGGCCACCGCCCTGTACAAGGGGGACTTCCTCCTGGGCAACGACGACGAATGGGCCCTGTCCCTGCGCCGGTATTACCAGACCCTGTACCTGGACCTCTGCAAGATGGCCCTGCCCCTGCTCCAGAAGCAGGAGCGCTGGACCGAGATGATCGGCATCTGCGAACAGGCCCAGAGCGTGGACTTCGGCCTGGACATCTTCATCGTGTACCAGATGCAGGCCCTGATCTCCATGGGCCATCCGGAGCGGGCCGTCCAGGTGTACCAGAGCTTCCGGGAGCAGCTCTGGCAGGAATTCGAGATCGAGCCCACGGAGCAGGTGGAGCAGATCCACATGCTGGCGGAGAGCATGTGCCGCAGCGGCGTGGACGGCCAGGACATCCTGAAGCTGGTGTCGGAGGGGGAACCGGACGAGGAGGCGAAGGCGTTCCTCTGCACCTTCAGCGTCTTCCAGAGCATCGTGGCCCTGGAGAAGCGCCACATGGCCCGCTCCGGGGAGACGTCCAGCATCGCCATCGTCAGCCTGGGCAACCAGGTGACCCCCACCACGGACGCCAGGCGGCTGGAGCGCGTCCTGATGGAGGGCCTGCGGACGGGGGATCCGGTGGCCCGGCTGGACGCGGGATCCTACATCCTGATGCTCACCGGGGCCTCGGAGAAGAGCGCCTGGAGCGTCATGGACCGGCTGAACCGCACCTTCCATAAGGTATATTCCCATTCCAGGGCCTGCATCTCCTACCGGGTGTCCCCCTTAAAGCCCGCCGGGGCCTGCTGAAAAAAACTGTAAAGAAAACCGGTAAAATAACCGGACGATGACCACGGGCTGTTATAGTGGTACCAGAAACCGACGGAAAGGTGGAGAGACATGGTGCTACGGGAGAAAATGTTCCCCTGCCAGAGCCGGGAAGCAGTGGTAACGGTACAGACCTACCGCAACGGGATCATGGACGGTTACCTGCAGCACCCCAGGCTCTCCGGCAGAGAGAAGATACAGAGCCTTTCCCAGATGATACTGCTGCTGAACAGCCTGATGGACATGGAGGACTGCCCGAACCCGTCCCTGCCGCTGGTGCCATCCGCCAGCCCGGGGAGCGACAGCGCCAGGGTCTTCCGGATCCAGATACTCTTCCGGGAGCATTACACTTGGCAAGGCAGGCTGATCTGGCAGAACGAGAATCTGGAAGTGGTGTTCCACAGCGCGATAGAACTGATACAGCTGTTCGACGAGATGTTGGGCGACTAGAAAAGGACAGGAGCGAGAGGCTTGGCATGACAGAGAAGGAACTGCGCAAACTCCATAGACAGGACCTCCTGGAGCTGCTGGTAGAGCAGAGCAGGGAGGCGTCCAGGCTGAACACGGCGCTGAACGAGAAGGAACAGGAATGCAGGGAAACGACGGAGGGCAACGAACGCCTCAAGGCCAAGCTGGACGAGAAGGATGTTCAGCTCGAGAAGCTGAAGAGCCGCCTGGACGAGAAGGACGCGGAACAGGCCCAGCAGGCGGCGGCCGGCGAAGAGCAGCTGGAGGGCCTGAAGGCCAAGTTGGACGAGAAGGACGCCCTGATAGAGAAGCTGAAGGGCAGGCTGGACGAGAAGGACGCCCTGCTGGAGAAGCTGAAAGGCCGTCTGGACGAGAAGGACGCGGCGCTGTCCGGCCAGTCCACAGACCGGGAAGCCGGGCTCAAGCGCCTGAAGGACCGCCTGGACGAGAAGGACGCCCTGATCGGGAAGCTGCGGGAGCAGCTGGAGCGCAGGGAGATGAAGATAGAGAAGCTGGAGGCGGAGACAGAGCGGCTCCGGCAGAATAAGTGGAAAGAGATGAAAGAGAGCGGCCTGCCGGCAGAACTCCTCAACAGGCTCAAAGCCCTCTTATGAAGGAAAATCAGATGATACAGAGGTTCGCACATGAGTGAGGAGAAGAAAAGAGAGCTGCCGAAGCTGGAAGCGCTGGAGGCGGAGCTGGAGCGGGAGCGCTACAGGAAGCGGTACGCCAATGTCCTTCGGAGCACGGCGTTCTCCCTGGTAGTGGTGGCGGCGATAGCGGTACTGATCGCGGTGCTGCTGCTCCCGGTCCTGCAGATCAGCGGGACCTCCATGACGGACTCCCTACAGGACGAGGACATCGTGGTGGCGCTGAACAGCTCGGGATATGAGACAGGTGACATCATCGCCTTTTATTATAACAACAACATCCTGGTGAAGCGGGTCATCGCCGCCGCCGGGGACTGGGTGGACATCGACAAGGACGGGAACGTCTACGTGAACGACGAGCTGCTGGATGAGCCTTACGTCACCGACAAGGCACTGGGGGACTGCAACATCACCCTCCCCTACCAGGTGCCGGACGGCAGATGCTTCGTCATGGGGGACCACAGGGCCACCAGCATCGATAGCCGCAACACCGCGGTGGGATGCGTCAGCAACGACATGGTGATCGGAAAGATACTGATTCGGGTCTGGCCACTGGAAGGATTCGGAATCGTGAAGTGATAGAAGACCGGTAGAAGGAAGGAGACGGCATTATGAAAGATTTTTTAGCACAGGCGGCGAAGCTTTTGAAGAAAAACAAACAGTATAGACGCCAGATGGTTGTTTTCCTGTGCCTGGCTGTGGTAGTGACCTTCGGCACAGTCACGGCCCTGAAGCTGTATGGCCAGGCCATGACCCACCAGGTGGAAGTGCTGGACTGCCAATACAAGGTGCACGAGCATACAGAAGAATGCTACGACAGGGACGAGAACGGGAACCTGGGGACAGAGCCCCTCTGCGGCTATGCGCTCTATGTCATCCATACGCACAACGATGCCTGCTACGACGCGAAGGGCAACCTGGTCTGCACTCTGGAGGAGCATGAGAAGCATGAGCACACGGAAGAGTGCTACCTCACCGAGAAGGTCCTGGTCTGCGGGCTGGAGGAGACGGAAGTGACACTGCCGGACGAGGAAGAGGACGCGGAAGCGCCTGAGGAGACCCCGGAAGCCACAGTGGAGCCTACGCCGGAACCTACGGAAGCCCCTGTGGAGGAGACGCCCGCCCCCACCCCCGAGCCTACGGTGCCGGAAGGGCCGATCTGCGGCATGGAGCCCCATGTCCACGGGGAGGGCTGCTATGAAGACACAATCGTCTGCGGTTTCGCGGAGGAGCATGTACATGGGGAAGGCTGCGCCACCCAGACCCTTACCTGCACGGCAGCGGAGCATGCCCATGGCGAGGGCTGCACGGACGAAGAGGGCAACCTGACCTGCACCCTGGAGGAGCATGCACACCAGGAAGGCTGCTATACACAGGAAATCACCTGCGGGAAAGAGGAGCACACACACACGGAGGCCTGCCACGCCCAAAATCTGGTCTGCGCTCTGGCAGAGCATGAACATACAGAATCCTGCTATGCCCAGGCCCCTGCCGCACCGGCACAGCCCCAGGGGAGCGGGGAAGCGCCTGCGGCGGACGGAAGCGGGTCTCTGGAGGAATGCGACGAGACCGGCGAAGGCCATATCCACACGGACGAATGCTACGAGGAAGTGACCACCCTGATCTGCGGGGAGCAGGAGCTCCACACCCATGACGATAGCTGCTACGACGAGGAATGCTTCGACGAAGAGGGCAAGCTGATAGAGGGCAGCAGGCCATCCTGCGGGCTGCTCCAGCTGGAAGAGCATATGCACACCCAGGAGTGCTTCAAGACCGTGGAGCTGACCCCGGAAGAGGTGGCGGCCCTGGATCAGGGCGCGAAGCTGCATATCCATACCGAGGAGTGCTACGATGAAGAGGGGAATCTGGTTTGCGGCCATGACGCTACGCATATCCATATGCCTGAGTGCTATGACGATGGTGGACAGTTGATCTGCGGCTATGGCACGGCGGTGCATGTGCATGAGGCGAAGTGCTATGATGCGGAAGGGAACCTGATCTGCGGGTACGAGACGGCGAGCCATGTGCACGAGGATAGTTGCTATGATGCCGAGGGGAACCTGCAGTGCGGATACGAGACGGCTACGCATGTGCATGGGAAGGAATGCTACGATGAAGAGGGGAACCTGATCTGCGGATACGAGGCAGCGGTGCATGTGCATGAGGATAGCTGCTATGATGCGGATGGGAACCTGATTTGCGGCTATGGCACGGCATCCGATACGGAAGACACCGTGACGCTGGACGGCACATTCACTTATGAAGCGGAAGACTATACACTGGAGATACATGTCCAGACAGACGTGCCCGCAGAGACGCAGGAACCTGACGCGCCTGTAGAATCGACCACGGACGAATCAACAACAGATGAGGAGACTGCTGGGACGGAAGAAAAGGTAGAGAGCGGCAGCGAGGCCGAAGCGCCCGGTACGGAAGAGGGCAGCAGTACGGAGCCCACAGAAGCAGAAGAGGCAGAGTCTCAGCCCGTGGCGGACGACAATGGAGAGGAATCTGGGGAGGAACCCGGACAGGAAGCCAGCGCTTCCGGCATAGAGGAGCTTTCGGAAGTACATGAGGGCGATACGGACACCACCGCGCCCGAGACGGAGGAAAGCCAGGAGGGCGATGTGCCCGAGGATACGAATCCTGAAGAGGCGGAAGGACAGCCGGAGCAGGGGGCGCAGATTCTGATAGCGGATGAAGCCAGCGGCCTGACCTTGAAGATGTCCCCTCTGGATGCCGAAGAGGAAATCTATGCCGAGATGTCCAGCTTCATAGAGGGGACTGAGGGCAGCAAGCTGCTGAATCTGTCCGTGATGGAGCTACATGTATACCGGAATGGGAAGGAAATCGATATTGCGGGTTGCACGGTGGCAGTGAACATCACGCCGAAGGCGGCGACCGCAGAGGAAATGGTCGAGGCTTTTGGAGAAGAAGGAGCCGCGGAAGAAGACGCTGGCATAATGGTCTCTGCGTTACAGAAGACAGCGGACGGTGTGCGGGAGAGCGGAAGCGTGTTCCTGACACCGGATATGGCGGAGGTGCCTGTCCTCCAGAACGCGGTTGCGGAAAATGGCGTATTGGCCATTGCAAGATATGTAGGCAATGAGACCATCACCAAGACCTGCACAGGGAAGGACTTCATCGTAACAGCCACCTAGAAGGCCACCGCAAATATCCCGGCAGAGGCAGAGCTGCTTGTGGAGCAGATTACCGAGGAG